>NZ_PSUG01000056.1:0-22737 GCF_002931755.1 Rathayibacter sp. AY2B3
CCTCTTCGTCGCGGTCGCCGCCCTCGGCCTGGGCCTCGGGATCGGCCAGCCCATCACGATGTCCTGGCTGATCGAGCGCACCCTCCGCCGACCGCCCGGCCGAGGACTCCGCCCCGCGCCGCCACCGCCCCATGCTCGCCACCGCCGGACGCCGCGGGGAGGTGGACCCCTGGGCCGCGATCGAGATGAAGTGGGACGGCTACCGCGCGCTCGTGCGGGTGCAGGGCGGCACCGCGACCCTCACGAGCCGCAACGGCAACGACCTGACCGCCGCGTTCCCCGACCTGCTCGCCCCGCTCGCCGAGGCCGCCGCCGACGCCGTGCTCGACGGCGAGATCGTCGCTCTCGACGCTCGCGGGCGCCCCGACTTCGGTGCCCTGCAGACCCGAGGCGGGCTGACGAAGCCGCGCGAGATCGAGGCGGCCGCCCGGTCCACTCCGGTGCACCTGATGGTCTTCGACCTGCTCGAGCGCGCAGGAGAGGACCTGACCGGGAGCGATTACGACACCCGTCGCGCGGCACTGGTCGAGCTCGTCGCCGAGAACGAGCGCGTGCACGTCCCGTCCGTGTTCGACGGCGACCTGGAGGAGGCGATGGCCACCAGCCGCACCCTCGGGCTCGAGGGCGTGGTCGCCAAGCGCCGCGACTCGCGCTACCAGGAGGGCAGCCGCTCGCGCGACTGGATCAAGCTGACCCACCACCGGCTGCAGGAGGTCGTGATCGTGGGCTGGCGCGAGGGCGAGGGCGGTCTGCAGGGCTCGGTCGGGGCGCTGCTGACCGCGATCCCCGGCGAGGACGGGCTCGCCTACTCCGGCCGGGTCGGGACCGGCTTCAGCGATCGCGAGCGCCGCGGCCTGGTCGACCGGCTGACCGAGCACGCGACGGACGAGCCGGCCGTGTCCGTGCCGCCGCTCGAGTCGCGCGGCGTGCGCTGGGTGTCGCCCGTCCTGGTCGGCGAGGTCCGCTACCGCGAGCGGACCGCCTCCGGCACCCTGCGCCAGCCGGTCTGGCGCGGCTGGCGCGCCGACAAGGCCGCCGAGGACGTCCGCGTGGAGGAGCCGGGGAGCTGACCCTCCCGCGTCCCGGCCGAGGTGCCCGGGAATGCGGCTGGCGCGGCCGATCCGCAGCGTTCTCGGGCACCTCAGTCCAGGCGCACCCCGCGCAGGAGGAGGAGGGTCGCGCCGACCGCGGCGCCGGTGCCGATGAGGACGCCGCCCGCTCCGGCCGCCGCCGCGAGGACGCCGAGGAGGCTGGGCAGGGCGATCAGCCCGAGGCGGTTCCCGGCCAGGCGCAGCGCGAGGGCGCGGCCGTGGCGGTCGGCGGGGGTGCGCTCGATCAGCCAGGACATCGTGATGGGCTGGCCGATCCCGAGGCCCAGGCCGAGGGCGGCGACCGCGACGAAGAGGAGCACGGTCGGCGCGGGCAGGGCCACCAGCACCAGGCAGAGCGCCGAGATCAGGATGCCGCCCATCATCACCCGGGTGCGCCCGAGCCGGGCGGTGGCCGCGCCGAGGAGGAGGCGCGAGGCCATCGACGCGAGCGCGCGCACGGTGAGCAGGGCCCCGACGACGCCCGCCGGGAGTCCGCGCTCGGCGCCGAGGGCGGGGAGGTACACGACGGTCAGGTCGACGGCGGCGACGACGGTCGCGCTGGTCAGCAGGGCGCGCGCGAGGCCCGGCACCCGGAGGAGCCCGAGCGTCGAGCCCGGAGCCGTCTCCTCCTCCGCCGCGGGTCCGCGCGGGGACGGGCTGCGGATCCCCGCCGTCGAGACGAGCAGCAGCACCGCGAGGATCCCGCCCACGAGGAACAGCGGTGCCGGGTCGGGCCGCACCGAGCCGCCCGCGAGCACAGGGATGAACGCGGGCCCGATCGCCTGCCCGAGCGACGCGGCGAACGTGTAGTAGCCGAAGCGGCTGTCGAGCCGCGTGCCTCCGGTGCCGCCCGCGACGACGGTCTGCTGCCCGACCACGCAGCCCAGATGCCCCGCGCCGAGCAGGGCGATGCCGACCAGCAGCCCCGCGACGCTCCCGCCCGCCAGGAGCAGCACCGTGGCCGCTCCCACCGCGACGAGGGAGCCGACCGCCATCACGGCCCGGGCGCCGACCCGGTCGACCAGCCCGCCCGTCGGCAGCGCGATCAGCAGCGGCACCAGCGCGAAGGAGGCGCCGAGCGCACCGAGCGCCCAGGACGGCACGTCGAGCTGGATCGCCTGGTAGACGGCGGCGGGCCGCAGCAGGAACGCGACGGCCTGGATGAGCACGGCGTGCGCGAGCAGGGAGGGAGTCGCCAGGCGGTCCCGCACGCGCGCTCCTCCCCGTGGCGCCCGGCTGAGCACCCGCTCCTCCATCCTCCTCCCCTCCCGCCGTCGCCGAGTCGCCCGAGGGTCCGCTCGAGCCCGGCGGCGGGAGCACGAGGGCAGAACCCTCCCGGTCCGTCCTCGTACGCGGGTCGTCCCCGCGCGCGGGCATGCCCCCCCTTTTGCGGACTGGTCAAGACCCATACACGTATGGTCAAGTATCGAAAGCGCAGGAACGAGCGGATCGGGACTGCGCACCGGGGACACGCCGGGACCGACCGCGCTCACGCGTCGGCCGCGATCCCGGCGTGCCTCCTTTCCGAGACGCGGGCACCGCGTCCCGGCGGTACCCGGACCACGAGGAGGAGAGAACATGAACAGAGACCATCGAGAGACCGCCGCCCGCGGCGGACTCGCGGCGCTCCTGGCGTGCGCTCTGGTCGCTGCAAGCGTCGCCCCGGCGCACGCGGCGCCGTCGGCGCTCCCCGACGCCGCGGTCAGCGCTCACGACGGCGCGACCAGCACTGCAGAAGCCGCGGTCAGCGCTGTCGACGCCGCGACCACTCCGCCCACTGCCGGCACTCTCGGCGACGCAGCGACCGTCGACCTCCCGTCGACCAGCAGGGAGCCCCTCACCATCACGGCGGAGGACGCGCCCACACTGTCCATCCGGCTGCCCGCCGGAGACGGAGCCGTCGCGGGGTCGACCGAGCACCCGGGAGTCCGCGTCTACGACAACGGCGACGGCTCGACGACCGTGCCCGTGGTGGCAGGCAGCACCGTGCGCATCCACACCGTGCTGCGCGACCGGACCGCGCCCGAGGAGTACCCCTACGCGGTGAGCATCGGCACGGGATCGTCGCTGTCCCTGACCGACGACGGTGGAGCGGTCGTCCTCGATCCGGCGGGGCAACCGCACTACCGGTTCGCGCCGCCCTGGGCGGTCGACGCAACGGGAGCGGCAGTCCCCACCTCCTACTCGGTGAGCGGGACGACGCTCCTGCAGCACGTCGACCTCTCCTCGGCCGGCATCGTCTTCCCTGTCGTCGCCGACCCCCAGCCGGTCCTCTGGCCGGGAGGGACGGGCGTCCGCTTCGACCGCGCCGAGACGCGGGCGATCGCCGACTCCGGCGACGCGAGCAGCGCCGCCGCGACCCTCTGCGGCCTGATCGGCTCCGCTCCGGGAGCTGTCGCGTGCGGCCTCGGCGCCGCGCTGGTCCTGCGGACCAAGATCCAGCCCTTCAAGGACGCCGCGAGCAACGGCCGCTGCAGCCAGATCAACATCCCCTACGGAACCGGTCCGGCACTCTGGTTCACGTACGAAGTCGACTGCTGAGAGGAGCCGTCGTGACCGCCACCACGAAGGACCTGCTGACCGCGCTCGCCGTCGGCGCCTGCTTCCTCGTGATCGCCGTGCTGGTCGGGCTCCAGCTTCCGACGCTGGTGCTCTTCCCGGTCGCCGCGTTCCTTCTCTTCTGGGGAGCGCAGACCTGGCGTCGTCGCCACTGACCCGCCCGGGAAGGCTCGTCTCCCGCCTCGAGAACCAGCCTTCCCGGGCGTCTCAGCGGCGGACGTCTCCAGCCGAGTCGTCTCCGCGCGGGGTCGGCAGCGCGTGCGCGGGCAGCGTGCCCAGCCGGTGCCGGCCGCGGAGGAGGAACCAGGCCAGGCCGACGCCGACGACCGCGACGATCACCACGACCGCGCTCCAGCGCAGCTCCGCCCCGTAGACCTCGACGCGCGGCCACGCGAGGTCCACCGTCATGGCCGCGCCCCAGAGCACCGCGACGACGTTCACCGGCAGGCCCGCACGACCGAGCGAGAAGCGCCCGGGCGCGGCTGCGGGCCACCGGCCGCGGAGCCGCGCGATCAGCAGCGGCACCGTCACCAGCAGGTAGGCCAGGTAGATGAGGATGACCGCCACACTCGTCACGGCCGTGAAGATCGCCGGAGTGCCGATGTTGACCACCAGGATCAGCACCGCGAGCGCCCCGACGACGAGCGCCGGCGCCACCGGTGTCCCCCGCCGCGGGTCGACGCGGGCGAGCACGCGGCTGCCGGGCAGGGCGTTGTCGCGCGCCATCGCGAAGATCAGACGGATGCCCGCCGTGTGCACCGCCAGCGCGCACACCGTGATCGCGACGACCACGCAGAGCAGGAAGACCGTTCCGAGGGGGCCGCCGAGCACCTGCAGCACGATCCGCTGCAGCCCGCCCGACGCCTGCCCGAGCGCCGGGTCGGCGAGGTCGGGCGCCGAGAGGATCCCCAGCAGCAGGATGAGGCCCCCGAGGACGAAGGAGGCGGTCACCGCCCGCAGGATCGCCGTCGGCGCGGTCCGGCGCGGGTCGACCGTCTCCTCGCCGAGCGAGCCCGCGGTGTCGAACCCGTACATCACGTACGCCGACGCGATCGCGGCGATGAGGAACGCGCCGGCGTACCCGCCCGGGGTGCTCCCGCCGTAGCCGCTGGTGTCGAGCAGCACGGTCGGCGGATGCACCACGTTCACTGCGAGCACCGCCACCAGCAGCACCGCCGCGATCAGCTCGATCAGCACGCCGATGCTGTTGATCCGGGCCATCAGCCGCACGCCGCGCGCGTTGACCGCAGTGGTGAACGCGATCAGCAGGGCGCCCCAGATCACCGCGCTCACCCCCGAGGAGCCGCTGAGCTGGAACACGCTCCAGATCTGCGGGAGCGTCGCCTGGTACGCCAGCACGACGGCCGCGAGCGTCACCACGGAGGCGGTGGCCATCAGCCAGCCCGCAAGCCAGCTCACCGCAGGCCCCGCCAGGCGCTTGCTCCAGTTGTAGACGGAGCCGGCGACCGGGTAGCGGGCGGCGAGCTCGGCGAAGCACAGAGCCACCATGAGCTGGCCGGCGAACACGATCGGCCAGGACCACCAGTAGGCGGGACCGCCGAGCGCGAAGCCGAAGGAGAAGAGCTGGAACGTGCCCGTCAGGATCGAGATGTAGCTCACGCCCGCGGCGAAACTGCCGAAGCGGCCGATCCCGCGGGTGAGGGAGGGGCGGTACCCGAACTCGGCGGTCCCGTCGTCGACGTCCTCGGTGGCGCTCATCGGGCTCCCCCTCGCGGGCGCGCTCGTCGCACCGAGGTCAGGATGCCAGCCGCCGCCCGGCCGCACGACTCCCCCGTCCCGGGCGTCACGCCCCGCGGGCGCTCCCGGTCGAGCGGACCGCGTCAGCCGTGCGCAGCGAGCCGGGTGCGCTGCGGCACCAGGAGCTCGAGCAGCTCCTCGACCCCGTCGACGCGCTGCGGCTCGACCGGGTGTCCGGGACCGCACGGCTTGTAGGCGGGCGGATCGACGTTGAGGACGTGCCCGACCGCTCGCCCCTTCTCCCAGACGGTGAGGAGGAACGCGCCGTCGCGCTCGTCGGGAGCGCCGATCTCGAAGACCCGCCCGCGCACGATCGCGCACTGCGGCTCTTTGCGCGCGAGGCGCACCCAGAAGGGATGGTCTCCGGTCATCGTGCCCGTCCTCCCCGGCCGACCCGCGGCCGTGCCCGTAGCGGTCGACCGGTGATCGTGTCGTCGGCGACCCGCAGGGCCACGGTACGTCCGCCTCCCCTCAGCCGATCAGGGGGTTCACTGCGGAGCCTCGCAGTGGTAGCGGGCGCCGGCCGCACCCGGGTCCGCGCCACGGGGAACCCCTAGTCAGCATGCGGATCCTCGTAGTCGACGTCGCTGGTCAGCTCGCCGTCGCCGGGCTGCACGGGATGCTCGCCGGTGAGCGCGTCGATCCGCCGGCGCAGCCGCGCCACCTCCTCCGAGTTGTCGGGCTCGGGCAGGTCGCTCGGCGTGGTCTCGATGACGAGGGCGGCAGCGGCGTTCACGAGGAAGGTGGCGTCGACCGTCCCGCCGTCGGCGCCGATCCCGGTGTACTCGACGGTGTCGGCCGCGCCCTTCGCGGCGAGGGCGACGGCGTACTCCACGAGCGCATCGGCCGCCTCGTCCCCCACCAGGATCGTCTTGTCGGCGAAGAGGATGTGCTTCATGCCGTTCATGCTCGGCAGCGCCGGCCGCGTGGGGGGAGGAGGTTGACAGAGAGGCGTGCTCGTCGGGAGACCTGGACAGATCGAGCAGAGAACGGCGACGCGGGTTGTCGGATCCCTCCGGTCTGCGGGACGGTGGAGGCAACGGCGGTGCCTGCGACCGGAGATCAGGGGCTGGAGACGCCGATGGGGAAGCTGCACTACGACGGAACCGTCGAGATCGACTTCGAGGACCGCGTGCTCGCGCACCTGCAGATCGTCATCACCGCGAAGCTGCGCCGCAACGAGTCGTTCCTGCTCAGCTGGCGGGACGACCACAGCATGGGCGACGGCCGCAGCGCGATCTGGATCCACCCCTCCCACGCGCTCCGCTACAAGTACTTCGGCGGCCGGATGCCCCGCATCAACCCCGCCTGGATCTCCGCGCTCACCGACCTCGCGAACTCGGCGGGCGGGCTGTACGTCATCTCGGAGCCCGCCGAACCGGTGCGCCCCCCGGTGAAGGGCGACCAGCTGTGAAGCGCATCGACCTGATCTACGACGGCACCGCGTACACGGTCAACAACAGGAGCCTCGAGGAGTTCCGCGCCGAGGTGGAGGCCGCACTCGCCTCCCCGACCCCGCAGTGGCTGACGGTCAACTACGGCGAGGGACGCGCGAACCCGGCGCTCCTGCTCATCACGCCGCACACCCCGCTGTCGATCATCACGAACGACTTCGACGATCTCAACGCCGAGCACGAGTAGCGGCGGTCCCCCGAGAGGTCAACCACGTCGTCCGGTCGATCCGCGCCCCGTACCGTCGGGCAGGACCTCGTCGACGTCGTGCGCGGACCCCGCACGGCGATACTCGATCGACACCGCCCGCGCCCCGGCGCGCAGAACAACGGCCGCGGAGACCCGGCCAGGAGCCGTGATGACAGACCCCGCCTTCGCCGTCCTCGACGACCTCATCGCCGCCCTCGAGCGTCCCGGCTCGATCGACCCTGGCCTGAGCCGCTCCGTCGCCGTGCAGGCCGCCGTCCTCCGGCTTCAGCCGTCCCGCACCGCGCACCGTCCGCGCCCGACGAGCCGCTTCACCGGCCGTCGCCTCGTGCGCCCGGGCAGCGCCGCGAGGCGGGCTCCCGCCCGACACCGCGTCGTCGTCCCCGCCGGTCCGGCCGAGCGTCGCGCCGCGCGGGGCCGTCGGCTAAAACGGGCGCGGTGACGAACCCCGACGCTCTCTGCGACCCGTATCTGCGCGGGTACCCGATCGACGGCGTCGCGATCTCCACGCTCGGCGGGCCGTTCGGCGGCGAGACCGTCGCGGCGAGCGACAGCACCGCGAGCCGGCTCGACGAGATCCAGATCGACCTCGGCGAGGGTCCGTGCTGGGAGGCGATCCGCGCGGCCGGCCCCGTCTCCGTGCCGGACACCGGCGCGGAGGAGCGCTGGCCGCTCTTCACCGAGGCCGTCGCCTCCACGGCGGTGCGCGCGGTCTTCGCCTTCCCGCTCTCGATCGCGGGGCTCTCGATCGGCGCGGTCGACCTCTACTCCCGCCGGCCCACGTCGCTCAGCGACTCCCTCCTCGGCCGGATCAGCGCCTCGACCACCGCGACGGCGCTGCTGGTGCTGGCCGCGGTGCTGCGCGACAACGAGGTCGAGGAGAGCACGAATCCGCGCTCGCGACGCGTGGTGCACCAAGCGACCGGCATGATCATCGCGCGCTACGGCAGCACGGCGGAGGAGGCGCAGCTGCTGCTGCGCGCCCACGCCTTCGCCCAGCAGCGCTCCGTCGTCGATGTCGCCTCCGGCATCGTGGCCCGGCACGACGGGTTCCCCGACCGCCCTCTCACCGCCCAGGACGACACATGGTGACGAACTCCCGCGAGCGCAGCGTCATCCAGACGTTCGTCGCCCTCTCCGACACGCTGGTCGACGACTACGACGTCGTCGACTTCACGCAGACCCTCGTGGAGAGCAGCGCGACCCTCTTCGACGCCGTCTCGGCGGGGCTCGTCCTCGCCGACTCCACCGGCTCCCTCGAGGTGCTCGCCTCCACGGACGAGGACACCCGGCTGATCGAGCTGCTCCAGCTCGACAGCGGGTCGGGCCCGTGCATCCAGTGCTTCGAGACCGGGCGTCCGGTCGTCGTCGAGGACGCCCGTGCCGTGGGCGAGGAGTGGGCGGAGTTCCGGACGCTGGCGGTCGAGCTGGACGTGCTCTCGGCGCACTGCGTGCCGATGCGCTCGGCGGGGACGACGATCGGCTCCCTCAACCTCTTCCAGGCCCGGCCGGGGCGGCTCGATGCGGACGACATCGCGGTCGTGCAGGCGTTCGCCGACGTCGCGACGATCGGGATCCTGCACCAGCGTGCGCTCCAGCGGAGCACCGTCACCCAGGAGCAGCTGCAGCACGCCCTCGACAGCCGGGTGCTGATCGAGCAGGCGAAGGGGATCCTCGCCTACGCCCACCGCACCACGGTCGAGCAGGCCTTCGAGGTGCTGCGGGTCCGCGCGCGAGCGACGTCGACTCCGATCACGACGCTCGCCCAGGCGATCATCCGCGACTACCGGCGCTGACGCTCCGGGCCGGCGGAGCAGGAGCGGGGTGGATCCGCGCACGCGGCGCCCGGCAGCGCCGGGGCTCGGAGCTCAGTACTCGTTCTCGAGCTCCCACGTCGCGCGGGGATCGACGTCCGAGGCGGGCACAGGACCACCGGCGCCGTCGAGCGCCCCGAGGCGCTCGAGGATCTCGTCGCTCGACTCCGCCGCCGCGCTTCCGCTGCCCGCGACCGCCAGGGGGACGCCGAGCCCGACGGTGAGCGTCACGACGGAGGAGGGGGCCGAGTCGTCGGCGACGCTGACCGTGCTCATCCGGTGCTGCTGCGCGAGCGCGAGCGAGTAGCGGACGACGGCGTCGGCGGTCGCGTCGTCGAGGGAGAGGGAGCCACCGGTGTGGAAGAGCGTCGTCATGGTCAAGTCCTCGCAGGGCAGGCGGATGGGCATGGTTCCGTCACCGGGGGCCAGGATGCGGTGCGTTCACGCTACGCCCTGGGCGCTCGCGGAGGCAGGTCTTGCGCCGGGTCGGGCCCCTGACGCATGGTTCGCTCTCGACGCAGAAGCGATTCCCCCATGGCTCTGAGGCGGCACACATGTTAACGTGAACACACCCGTCGGGCCTCTCGGCTCGGCGCATCCCTCCCCTGAAGGAAAGGTCTCGACGATGAGACGACGCTCCCCGGAGCCCCCTGCCGCCGCGCCTCGGCGCCGCGTGCGATCCCTCTTCCTCTCCGCCCTCGCCTGCACGAGCGTCGCCCTCACCGGCGCGCTCGTCCCCGTCTCGGCGCAGGCCGTCGACGTCCCGGCGCCCACGGCGCACTACGACATGTCGCACGCAGGCTCCGCCCTGCTCGACATCTCGGGCAACGGACGCAACGCCACCCTGACCGGCCTCACTGACGCCTCCTTCGCGAACGCCGGCGGCGACCAGGTCGCCCGGTTCAAGAACGACGGCTACGCGAGCCTCCCCCAGGGCCTGGTCACCGGAGCCGACAACGCGTTCGCCGTCGAATACACGGTGAAGACGCAGACCACCGCCAACCAGTTCGGCTGGGTCATCGGCGACGGCGTCGGCCCGTGGAACACCACGCAGCTCGGCAACCACGTCTTCGTGAACCCGCGCAACCCCGACGGCTCGCCCAGCGGGCAGGTCCTCGCGGGCATCCGCGTCAAGGAGCCCACGAACAACGGCGAGACCCGCATGCCCTTCGGCGGCACGCTCAACCCCGGATTCACGACGCTCACGCTCGTCGGCACCGGCACCGGCTCGAACACCGTCCTCACGCTCTACCGCGACGGCACGCAGATCTCGACGGCGAACACGGCGAAGTCGATGGCGAGCATCGTCCCGACCGGATCCACGCTCGGCTACCTCGGGCGCTCGCTCTACACCGGAGACGCCCTGGTGACCGCCGACGTCACCGACGTGAAGTTCTGGGACACCTCCCTCACCGCCGAGCAGGTCGCCTCGAGCATGCCGACCGCCGACGCGAAGGCGTCCGCGACCTCCGCCCTGCTGCGCTCGGACATCCAGCCCGTCCTGCTGGCCGGCAACCCGTCGCTGACCCAGGTCTCCTCGAACCTGACGCTGCCCGCCTCCAGCAGCGGCGTCCCGCTCACCTGGACCTCCTCGAACAGCGCGGTCGTCTCGACCACCGGCGTCGTCTCGCGCACGATCGCGCAGAACACCCCGGTGACTCTGACGGCGACCACCGCTCAGGGCGCGACGATCGCCTTCGACGTCGTCGTGCTCGCCCCGAGCATCAACGACGACCTCGACGCGCTGAAGCTCGCCACGCGCACGACCGAGAACCTCCCCCTCGCGGTGAAGGGCGCCAAGAACGGCACCGACATCACCTGGACCTCGTCCGACCCGGCGCTCGTCACCCCGACGAACACGTCCTACGCCGCTCCGGCGGTCGGCGCGGCCGACCCGTACCGCGGCGGCGGCGTCGTCACCCGGCCGGCCTACGGCTCCGGGGACAGGACCGTCACCCTCACCGCGAAGGCGACGCTCAACGGAGTCACCGAGACGCGCGCCTTCACCCTGACCGTCGCCGAGCTCGGCCGCACCGCTCCCGACGCGGGCTACGCCTCGGCGTACTTCAAGTCGGACGGCGACGAGAAGATCTACCAGGCCGCGACCTCGGGCAACGACTTCTTCACCTTCTCGCCGGTCAACGGCGGCAAGGCGGTCATCACCTCGACGACCGACACGAAGGGCCTGCGCGACCCGTTCATCCTCCGCTCGCACAACGGCGACAAGTACTACATGGTCGCCACCGATCTCTGCATCTCCTGCGGCACGAACTGGGGCGACGCCCAGTCCACGGGTAGCCTGAAGATCGAGGTCTGGGAGTCGACCGACCTGGTGCAGTGGACCCGCACCAACGGCGCCGACACCGGCATCACGGTCAACCAGCCGGCCGCCGGCATGACCTGGGCGCCCGAGGCGTACTGGGACGACGCGCTGCAGTCCTACGTCGTGTTCTTCTCCTCGCGCCTGTACTCCGACGCGACGAAGACCAACAACGACAAGCTCTACTCCCGTGTCTTCTCCGTGATCACCCGCGACTTCCGCACCTTCACCGCTCCCCCCGCCACCTGGCAGGACACGGGCTACGCGCGGATCGACTCCACGATCACGAAGATCGGCGACTACTACTACCGCTTCACCAAGAACGAGGAGGGCGGCGCCGCCGGCATCCTGGAGGCCGGGAAGGACATCTTCCTCGAGAAGTCGAAGGTCCTGACCGCCGGGACGACCTCCTCGAACTGGAGCGCCGACCCGAACACCACCTGGCAGCTCACCGACACCCGGATGACCTCGCTCGAGACCGGCCAGGCCGGCGAGGGACCCGAGATCATCAAGCTGAACGCGGGCGACCCGAACGACACCACCGGCACGGGCGACGGCTACGCCTTCCTCGTCGACAACTACGGCGACGGCGGCTACAAGGCCTTCCTCACCTCCGGAGCGGCGATCGCCGGCAGCTCGCAGACGAACCGCCTCTCGCAGTCGGCCGACTGGAACGTCTCGCCCAAGAGCCGCGCCGGCCTCCCGACCAGCCCGCGGCACGGCGCGTTCGTGAGCGTCCCGCAGACGGTCCTCACCGCCATGAAGAACTGGACCGGCGTCACCGCCGTCGACTCCACCACGACCCTCACCGCCGACGGCCGCACCGTCACGGCGACGGTCGTGGCGGCCGACAAGGGCGACGTCGTCGGCTCGGTCACCTTCACCGGCGGCTCGTGGACCTCGACCGTCCCGCTCTCCGGCGGCTCCGCGAGCGTCTCGGTCCCGGCGGGCGTGACCGGTGTCACGGCCTCCTACACCGGGTACGCGGACAAGCTGGTGCGCACGTCGGTCTCGGCCGCCGTCCCGCTGGACACCCTCGAGCTCGCCCCCGCCGCCACGACGCGCTGCGTCGCCGGCAAGGTCGTGCTCACGGTGACCGTGAAGAACGCCGACACCGCTGCCGCGGACGTCACGATCGCCTCGGCCTACGGGTCGAAGTCGTTCACTGCGGTCGCGCCCGGCTCCTCGGCCTCCGCCGCCTTCACCACCCGCCTGGCCTCGATGCCGGCCGGCACGGTGACGGTGACCGGGTCGGCGACCGGCCAGCCCGCATTCACGGCGACGGTCCCCGTGGCCGCCGCGCGCTGCTGACGCACTGACGACGAAGGGCCCCCTCCTGCGCTCGCGCGGGAGGGGGCCCTTCGTCGTTCCCGCGAGATGCCGCTCCGGTGCGCCTGAGTCGGCGTGTCGCGGGAGTGGCGTCTCGCGAGCGGGTCAGACGGTGGGAGCGAGGAGGTCCGCGTGGTGGACGGCCGCCACGTTCGGGTGGGCGCGGAGCCGGTAGCGCAGCGCGTTCTCGCCGTAGGTCTCGAGGATCGGCGCGTTCGTCGGATCGACCGAGAGACCGGACTTGAGCTCCTCGGGCAGCGGGAGCGAGGGCATGGTCGCCGAGAGCGCGGGATTGAAGAAGAACGGGATCGAGATCCGGTCCGTCCCGATCAGCGGCGAGATGACGCGGTGCAGCGTGGCCTTGAGGTAGCCGCCGGTGGCGAGCTCCAGCATCTCGCCGATGTTGACGACGAACGCGCCCTCCATGGCCGGCGCCTCGATCCACGAGCCGTCGTGCTCGACCTGCAGACCGCCCTTGCCGGGCTCGACCAGCAGCAGCGTCAGCACGCCGCCGTCGCGGTGCGCGCCCACGCCCTGCTTGGGCTCCGGGTCGGAGGTGCCCGGGTAGCGGACGACCTTCACCAGCGAGAACGGCCGCTCGGCGAACGCCTCGTCGAACACGTCCTCCGGGGCGTCGAGGGCGACGGCCCAGGTGCGCAGCAGGCGGATGGCGACCGCCGCGAGCTCCGCGTGCCAGCGCTCGAAGACCTCGCGGAACTCCGGCAGCGCCTCGGGCCAGAGGTTCGGCCCCTCGAGGCGCTCGAAGTCGGCGACGCCGGGCCCGGCGGGAACGGCCGGGCGGTCGATGCCGATGTCGACCTGCTCGCGGTAGTCGACGTCGCCGTTGGTGAGCTCGGCGCCGAAGCGGGTGTAGCCCCGGAACTGCGGGCTGAGGGTGTTCTCGATCGCGAGCTTCTCCTCCTCCGGCAGGTCGAAGAAGCGGCGGGAGACGGCGACGACGTCGTCGAGGAGGTCCTGGGGCACGCCGTGGCCGACGAGGTAGAAGAAGCCCACGTCGTGCGTGGTCTCCCGGAGGTCCCGGCGGAAGGCGGCGGCCTCCGCCTCCCCCTGGTCGAGGCGGGACAGGTCGAGGATCGGCAGGGAATCGGTCATGCACCGACTCTCGCGCACGAACCTGCACAGAAGTCGATTGTTACGACAACCAAAACGACGGGCCCCGCCACGGCGCGGAGAACGTTCCTCCGCGCCGCGACCGGGCCCGCCGTGAGCGCCGAGTGTTACGGCGTGGGCATGCCGCCGTTGACGTGCAGCGTCTCGCCGACGACGTAGCTCGACTCCGGGGAGGCGAGGAACACGTAGGCGGGAGCGAGCTCGGCCGGCTGGCCCCAGCGTCCGAGCGGCGTCTGCGAGCCGACCTCGGGCAGCTTGTCCGACGGCTGGCCGCCCGCGGTCTGCAGGGGCGTCCAGATCGGACCCGGAGCGACGACGTTCACGCGGATGCCCTTGGGCGCGAGCTGCTGCGCGAGCGCCTTCGAGAACGTGTTGATCGTGGCCTTGGTGCTGGCGTAGTCGACCAGCATCGGCGACGGCTGGTAGGCCTGGATCGACGAGGTGCTGATGATCGCGGAGCCCGGGGCGAGGTGCGGCACGGCCGCCTTGGTCATCCAGAACATCGCGTAGACGTTGGTCTTGAAGGTCTCGTCGAACTGCTCGTCCGAGAGCTCGAGGAAGTCCTCGACGTGCTGCTGCTTGCCCGCGTTGTTGACGAGGATGTCCAGTCCGCCCAGGCCCTCGACGGCCTTCGCGACGGCGCCGACGGCGAAGTCGTGGTCGGTGATGTCGCCGGAGATGGCGACGGCGGTGCGGCCGGCCTCCTCGATCAGCGCGACGACCTTCTTCGCGTCGGACTCCTCCTCGGGGAGGTAGATGATCGCGACGTCGGCGCCCTCGCGGGCGTAGGCGATGGCGACGGCCGCGCCGATGCCCGAGTCGCCTCCGGTGACGAGCGCCTTGCGCCCGGTGAGGCGGCCGGAGCCGCGGTAGGTCGACTCGCCGCGGTCGGCGGGGTCGTCCATCTCCGAGTCGAGGCCGGAGCCCTCCTGGTACTGGGCCTCCGTGTCGATGTGGGCGAACATCGCGGTCGGGTCTTGGAACGTGTACTGGTCGTTCTGCGGAGTCTGGTCGTTCTGCGAAGTCATGTCTCGACGCTAGGCGCGCGGGATCCGCGGCCGCGCGTGCTTGACAGCCCCGATCCGCCAGGACACAGGAGGCCTTCAGGAGCCGCGGAGCCCCCCGGATCGGGGAGAATGGTGCAGTGACCCGCGACGACTCCCTGTCCTTCGACACCACGGCGCCGCTCCCCGGCTGGCAGCACGCCTACTCCGGCAAGGTGCGCGACCTCTACACCCCCGACGACGCCGACCCCGTGCTCGGCGCCGACCGCATGCTCGTGGTCGCCAGCGACCGGGTCAGCGCGTTCGACGCGGTCCTCGAGCCCGGCATCCCCGGCAAGGGCGAGTTGCTGACCACGCTCTCCCTCTGGTGGTTCGCACAGCTCTCCGACGTCCCCAACCACCTGATCCCGGGCGCGATCCCGGAGGCGGTCCGCGGCCGGTCGATGCTGGTGAGGACGCTCGACATGTTCCCGATCGAGTGCGTCGTGCGCGGCTACCTCTCCGGCAGCGGCTGGAAGGAGTACCAGGAGACGGGCTCCGTCTGCGGCGTCCCGCTCCCCGAGGGCCTCCAGGACGGCGACCCGCTCCCCGAGCCGATCTACACCCCGGCGTGGAAGGCCCCGCAGGGCGAGCACGACGAGAACATCACCTTCGAGCGCACGGTCGAGATCGTCGGGGAGGAGGCCGCGGAGGCGCTGCGCACCCTCTCGCTCGCCGTCTTCCGCGAGGCGTCCACCATCGCCCTGGCCCGCGGCGTGCTGCTGGCCGACACCAAGTTCGAGTTCGGGGTCGACCGCGGGACCGGAGTCGTCACCCTCGGCGACGAGGTCCTCACGAGCGACTCCTCCCGCTACTGGGACGCCGACGACTACGACGCCGGCATCCGCGGCCGCTCGTTCGACAAGCAGATCGTGCGCGACTGGCTCGCCGACAACTGGGACGGCCAGGGCCTCCCGCCGACCCTCCCGTCCGAGATCGTCGAGCGCACGGCCGCGCGCTACCGCGAGCTCATCGAGCGCCTCACGCGCTGAGGCACCGGTACGACCTGTGGACGATCACCACCCTCGCGTCCGGCTGGAGGCCCGCGGCGAGGATCCGGACGAGGCGCGGCACAGCCTCGCGCGGCTCTACAACGGCGACGAGTGGCGCGCCGCCACCACCGCGGCCGACTTCAGCTACCGCTACGCGGCCATCGGCGACGGCGGGATGACCCTCCGCACCTCGCGGATGTCCGGGCGCCTCGCGGGCGGCGTGGGCGACTCGGACGACGTCGTCGTGCAGTGGATCGTGGGCGGCTCCGGCCGGATCGACGTCGGCCGCGCCTCGATCGCGATGGAGGAGAACCGTCCCGTCCTCTTCCCCGTCGGCCGGCCGTTCGCCTTCGACTACGTCGACTTCGACCAGCGCCTGGTGCACCTCGACCGGGGAGTGGTCGACCGGGTCGCCGCCGAGCGCGGCCTCGTCGGCTCCCTCGTCTTCGACTCCGAGCACCGCCCCGACGCCGCGGCGATCCGCCGCTGGCGCACGGCCGTCGCCGACTCCGCCCGCGCGCTGCGCAGCGAGCGCGTCGAGCCGCTGCTCTGGGACGAGCTCACCCGTGCCACGGCCTCCGCGCTGCTCGACCTCTACCCTCCGGAGTCCGCTCCGGTCCCGCCCGAGCTCCTCGCCCCCCGGAACGCACGGATCCGCACGGCCGTCGAGTACGTGCACGCCCACTGCAGCGAGCCGATCGGCCCCGCCGAGATGGCGGCGGCGTCGGGCCTGACCGTCCGGGGCCTGCAGTCCGCGTTCCAGCGGGTGCTCGGGATGCGCCCGATCGCCTACCTGCGCCTGGTGCGGCTCGACCGCGCCCGGGAGGAGCTCGCCGTGAGTCCGCCCCTCGGGACGACGGTCGCCGCCGTCGCCCGGCACTGGGGCTTCGGGAACGCGGGCCGCTTCAGCGCGGCCTACGCGGAGCGATTCGGCGAGTCGCCGAGCGCCACGCTGCAGCGCTGATCAGTCGACGAGCTCGGGCGGCGGCTGCCCCTCGAGGATGCGGCTGAGGCCGTCGAGCAGCACCGCGACGGTCGCGGCCTCCGATTCGGGCACCTTCGCGACCATCGCGCGGATCTGCTCGTAGGTCGGGTCGTCGGTGCCGACGATGGCCTTCTGCGCGCGCTCCGTCAGGCAGAGGATGCGGCCGCGGCCGTCGGACGGGTCGGGAGTGCGGTCCACGTAGCCGGCGCGGGCGAGGCGGTCGACGAGGAGGGAGACGGCCGCCGTCGTGATCGACAGGGCCGCGGACAGGTCGACGGCGCGGACGATCTCGTCGCGCCGCTCCCCGACCCCGATCAGCCGCAGGGCCGCGAGATCCGTGGCGCCGATGCCCAGGCGGCGCTCCACGCGGCCGTCGTAGTCGCGCTCCGCCGTGCGCAATCGCGTGAGCAGAGCGAACAGGTCTGGCCGAGCGTCCATCGAGGTGCACCTTCCGAGCGGCAGGCGCCCCGGACGGGAACTCGCTGCCCCCATCGAACCACTTCTCCGGCGATCGGACGGCGTGTGTCCCGAAAGCGCAGTCGGCGCCGAGACTGTTAGTCAACCGACTTAGCAATACCTAGTGTCGACGGTGCGGCACGCCTTCCGTGCGCCGCCGACGGTGAGGAGGTGCGCGCGATGGGACGACTGCTCTACGGCGCACCCGCCAGCTCGCACTCCTTCGAGGACCGCGCCCTGGCCCACCTCCAGACCGTGATCACCTCGCGGTTCCGCCGCGGCGAGGGCTTCCTGCTGACGATCGAGGACGCCGAGGGCCGCCGGTCCGAGCTGTGGCTGCACCCTGGCATCCCGACCCGCTACGAGTACGACGGCACCGCCTCGATCGAGCTCAACCCGCACTGGCTGCGCGAGCTCTCGAACGCCTCCAACGGCCGCCTCGGTCTCCACCTCCTCCCCGAACCCTCGTCGCCCGACGACCTCTCCGTGAAGAAGATCCCCGCATGAGCGACCACAACGGCACACTGTTCCGTCGCGGAGGCACCGTCCGCTTCGTCCGCTGGATCTCGTCCCGCGACGGCGGCTGGGCCCCCGAGATCGTGCAGGGGCGCTACCTCGAGCGCGACGACCGCGGCTGGCTGGTCGAGATCGAGGGCACCCCGACGGTCCTCGCGAAGGACGACTGGGCCGTCTACCGCTGACCGGCCGTGCGCTCGGCGTACTGTTGAGCGGGTGCGTTCCCGTGATCGCCGCGGCATCACCTCGGCTCCCCTCCTCCTGACGACCATCGGAACGACGAGCCTCGTCTTCCTCTGCGCGTTCGAGTCGCTCGCCGTGACGACGATCATGCCGATCGTCAGCGCCGACCTCGACGGTCGCGCCCTCTACCCCCTGGCCTTCGCGGCGACGCTCGCCGCCGCCGTGGTCGGGATGGTCGCGGCCGGCTCCTCCGCCGACCGCCGCGGCCCGACGCCGTCGCTCGTGGTCGCGATCCTGCTCTTCACCCTGGGTCTCGTCGCCGCGGGCGCCGCCCAGTCGATGCCGGTCTTCGTGGCGGCCCGCCTGCTGCAGGGGCTGGGCAGCGGAGGGATCACCGTCACCCTCTACGTGCTCGTCGCGCGGGTCTACCCGAGCGAGCTGCATCCGCGGATCTTCGGCGCCTTCGCCGCGGCCTGGGTCGTGCCGTCGCTGGTGGGGCCGCTGGTGGCCGGAGTCGTCGCCGAGCTCGCGAGCTGGCACTGGGTCTTCTTCGGAGTCGTCGCCCTGGTGGCCCTCGCGAGCGCCGCGATCGCGCCCACCCTCCGTGCGCTCGAGCCGCGCGAGCGCCTCCCCTTCGACCGCCGGGCAGTGGGCCGCATCGCCCGCGCCGTGGTCGTCTCGGCCGGAGTCGTCGTGCTGAGCACGAGCGCCGAGCTCGCGCCCGACCTCGCCGGGCTCCTGGCCGCGGCCGCCGTGGTGGTCGTGGTCGTGGCCGTCCGCGCGCTCCTGCCCGCCGGCACACTGCGCGCGCGGGGCGTCCTGCCGTCGGTGATCCTCCTCCGAGCCCTCGTCGCCGCGGCGTTCTTCGGCACCGAGGTCTACCTGCCGCTGCTGCTCTCGGAGCAGTACGGCCTTCCGCCCTGGCTCTCGGGTGCCATGCTCACCGCGGGCGCCGTCTCCTGGGCTCTCGGTTCGAACCTCCAGGGACGCCCGGGCACCCGGCTGAGCCACGGCGGAGCGATGCGGCTCGGCACGTCGCTCGTGCTCGCCGGCATCGGCGTCGTGCTGCTCGTCACCCTGCTCGCGCTCAGCCCGGTCGTCGCGGGCGTGGGCTGGTTCCTCGCCGGCGGCGGCATGGGCACGATGTTCCCGCGGATGGGGACGATGACGCTCGCGCTCTCCGCTCCGGGCCGGGAGGGCTTCAACAGTTCGGCCCTGCAGATCGCCGACTCGACCGGCGCCTCGGTCTCCCTCGCGCTGACGGGCCTCCTGGCGGCGGCGGTCACCGGGCTGATCGGAGCCGGGACCGGGGTCTTCGCCGCGACCTTCTCGTACGCCGCGCTGATCGCGATCGTCGCGGTCGGCCTGGCCGGCCGGCTCGACGGGCTCCTGCGCCGCGAGGGACGCCGGGAGCCCGCCGGGCGCGCTCAGCTGTAGAGCGACTCCGGCACGTCGAGGCCGTAGATCGCGCGGCCGGACGACCAGATCACCGAGCAGGCGGCCCGGAGCAGATCGGTCGCGTCGTCGCCGGCGTCCACGATCACCACGGAGTCGCCGTCGAGGCGGACCTTGGCGCCGCGGACGGCGTGAACGCCGTTCCGCGAGACGGTCGTCGCCGGATAGGGCAGGTGCAGCTCGCGCAGGTCGCTGAGGATGTACGTCGGCCGGAGCTTGGGCTCCGCCGCGAGGAGCTGCTTGGCCCGGTCGATCCCGGTGAGCACGTGGGCGCTCTCCATGTCGGCGCCGTTCGCGCCGGCGATGTCGGTGTCGAGCCGGTCGCCGAGGAACAACGGGTTGGCCGAGCCGAAGCGTGCGGTCGCCGCGTCGAAGATCGCACGCTCGGGCTTGCCCGCGACGACCGGCAGACGGCCGACCGCGGTGTGCACGGCCGAGACGAGGGTCCCGTTGCCCGGCGCGATGCCGCGGGCGACGGGGATCGTCCAGTCGGTGTTCGTCGCGACCCACGGGATCCCCGTGTGGAGCGCGAACGAGGCCTCGGCCAGCTGCTCCCAGCCCACCGTGGGCGCGAAGCCCTGGATGACCGCCGCCGGCGAGTCCTCCGCACTGCGCGTCACCGTGAAGCCCGCGCGCTCGACCTCGGAGGTGAGGCCCTCCGCTCCGACGACCAGGATCGTCGAGCCGGCCGGCACCAGGTCGGCGAGCAGCACGACGGCCGCCTGCGGAGAGGTGACGACGTCCTCGGGTCGGACGCTCAGCCCCAGCTCGGAGAGGTGCCCGGCGACGGAGGCGTCCGTGCGGGAGGCGTTGTTCGTGATGTAGCCGACGCGCAGCGTCTCGGCCGCTCGGTTGAGGCTCTCCACCGCGAACGGGATCGCGTCGGCGCCCGTGTAGACGACCCCGTCGAGGTCGGCCAGGACGGAGTCGCGGCCGTCGAGCGGAGTGGGCTCAGTCCTGCTGCTGCGGAACATCGGCGTCCTCCTCGGTGGCGTCGGCGGGCGTGGTGGGGCGGGTGCTCGCGACGTGCTCGTCGAAGTCGTCGGAGTCGTCGGTCTCGCGGGCGTCCGGGGAGTCGTCCGTCTCGACGGCGTCGGCGTCGGCGGGCTCGACGGACTCGTCGGCGGTCGGCTCAGCCGAACCGACAGCCTCGTCCGGGTCCGTCTCGGCGAGATCGTCGGACTCGAGGGACTCGTCCGCAGAGGTCGGCTCGTCCGTGTCGACGAGGTCGGCCTCGGCGTGAGCCCTCGCGTCGGCGTCGTCGTCCGCATCCGCGTCGTCGACGACGATCGGGTCGTCCTCGCGCTCGGTGTCGAGGTGCTCGTCCGCGGCGTCGACCGCGGTCTCCCCCACGACACCATCGGGAGCGGATTCGGCGCCGGCCGTCTCGTGCTCCTCCTCGATCACCTCGATCGTCTCGTCGTCGCCGCCGCCCTCGGCCGCGAAGACGGCCTGCGCCGCGATGTCGGCACGGCGCTGCCACTCCGCCGCCTCCTCGGAGCGCCCGACCTCCTCGAGGACGAGTGCGTAGGCGGCGAAGAGATCCGGGCTGTAGGAGAAGGCGCGGTCCGGGTCCAGCTGCGGGATCTCGAGCTCCATGAGGGCGAGCTCCGCCTGGCCGAGGTCGAGACGGGCGCCGGACATGGCGATGGCCAGCGACACCTGCGCGCCGGGGCTCAGCGTGGTGCGGTCGATCGACCGTCCCAGCTCGAGCGCCTTGTCCGGCCGCCCGACTCCGCGCTCGGAGTCGACCATCAGCGGCACCTGCTCGTCCGACCCGGAGATCCGACGGAAGGTCCGCAGCTCGCGCAGCGCCAAAGCGAAGTCGCCCGTCGCGTACGCCGAGATCGCGAGCGACTCGCGGACCACGGCGATGCGTCCCGCGCGGCGGGCCGCCGAGAGCACGTGGCGGTGCGCCAGCTCGGGGTCCTCCTCGAGGAGGCGGCCGGCCATCACCAGGTGACGAGCGACCCATTCGGCGTTGTCCTTCGAGAGCGTGCGCAGTTCGTTGCGGGCGACCTTGTCGAGGTCCTTGGGCTGCACGTCGTTCGGAAGGTCCGGGTCGTCGTGGCGCGGGCGCACCGATTGGAGGGAGCGCCGCTCGCGCTCCTCCTCGGTGAGTTCCGGCTCCTCGCGGGGGCCGCCGCGTCCGCCGCCGAAGCCCTCGCGTCCGCGTCCGCCGCCCTGACGGTCTCCGCCGCCGCGCCGATCGTCCGACCACGGGCGGCTTCCACCGTCGCGCGAGCCACCGCGGTACGGAGGACGGGAATCACCATCACGCTGCGGACGCGAATCGCCACCGCGGTAGGGAGGACGGGAATCACCATCACGCTGCGGACGAGAATCTCCACCACCGCGATAAGGAGGACGAGAGTCACCGTCACGCTGCGGGCGGGAATCTCCACCACCACGGTACGGAGGACGGGAATCACCATCGCGCTGCGGGCGGGAGTCGCCACCGCGGTAGGGAGGGCGAGAGTCACCGTCACGCTGCGGACGAGAGTCGCCACCACCACGGTACGGAGGACGGGAGTCACCGTCACGCTGCGGACGAGAGTCGCCACCACCGCGATAAGGAGGACGCGAGTCACCATCGCGCTGCGGACGGGAATCGCCACCGCGGTAGGGAGGACGAGAGCCACCATCACGCTGCGGACGCGAGTCGCCGCCACCGCGGTACGGAGGACGCGAGTCACCATCGCGCTGCGGACGGGAATCGCCACCGCGGTAGGGAGGACGAGAGCCACCATCACGCTGCGGACGCGAGTCACCATCACGCTGCGGACGAGAGTCGCCACCACCGCGATAAGGAGGACGCGAGTCACCATCGCGCTGCGGACGGGAATCGCCACCGCGGTACGGAGGACGCGAGCCACCATCACGCTGCGGACGCGAGTCACCATCACGCTGCGGACGAGAGTCGCCGCCACCGCGGTACGGAGGACGCGAGTCACCGTCACGCTGCGGACGAGAGTCGCCACCACCGCGATACGGAGGGCGGGAGTCACCATCACGCTGCGGACGCGAATCGCCGCCACCACGATACGGAGGACGAGCATCACCATCGCGGCGGGGGCGGGAGTCGCCCGAGCCACCGCGGTCGTTCGAGGAGCGGTCGGAGCCGCCGGCACGGGGCGGGCGCTCGTCACGCCGTCCGGAGTCCCGGTCGTTGCGGTCGGATCCTGAGTCGTCCATGCGTTCCTCGCCTGTCGTGGTGATGCTCTGTGGAGTTGACCCGCCCGAGGGCGAGGAGGACGGCCGCAGCCGTCGCACCACCCTAACCCGCACCGCGCTCCAGCGAGCAGCGAGGATCAGAGGTGGTGGTTAAACAGCGATGGCCACCCATTTCTGGGTGGCCATCGTGAATGGTGTCCGGCGGTGTCCTACTCTCCCACAGGGTCCCCCCTGCAGTACCATCGGCGCTGAGAGTCTTAGCTTCCGGGTTC
>NZ_PSUG01000057.1:0-21423 GCF_002931755.1 Rathayibacter sp. AY2B3
CCCCTCGCCCCCTCCCTCCCGGGAACCCGCCCGGCCGTCGACGCCGACGCGCGACGACCCGGCCGCCGCCGACGCCGCTCCGCGCTCCTGCTGAGCCTCCTCCTCGCGGTCTGCGCCCTCTCGGTGATCGCACCCCTCTGGGTGACCGTGACGATGGCGTTCAAGACCACCGCCCAGGCGGTCGACGGGAACGCCTTCTCGCTGCCGGCGCCCTTCTCGGTCGACGGCTTCGTGCAGGCCTGGAACCTCACCGACTTCCCGCGCGGCTTCGCGATCTCGGTCCTCGTCTCGGCGATCACGGTAGGCGGCACCATCGTCCTCGCCGCGCTCGCCGCCTACGCGATCTCCCGCAACTGGCACCGCCGCTTCTACCGCTGGTCGTTCTTCTACCTGCTCGCGGCGATGTTCCTGCCGTTCCCGGTGCTCGCCCTCTCGCAGGTGTCCCTCACCGGCCTCGCCGGACTCGACAACCCGATCGGCGTCGCGATCCTGCACATCATGTTCCAGCTCTCGTTCAGCGTGATGCTGTTCACAGCGTTCCTCCGCTCCCTCCCCGAAGAGCTGGAGGAGAGCGCCCGCCTCGACGGAGCGACCACCAACCAGGTCTTCTGGCGACTGGTGTTCCCCCTGCTGGCACCGATGAGCGCCACCGTCGGCATCTTCGCCTTCCTCGCCTCCTGGAACGACTTCATGATGCCGTCACTGATCACCTCCGACCCGTCGCTCCAGACGCTCCCCGTGCTGCAGAAGATCTTCCAGACCCAGTTCAGCAACGACTACAACGTCGCCTTCGCGTCCTACCTGATGGCGATGGCCCCGGCGGTCATCGTGTACCTGTTCACGCAGCGATGGGTGATGTCCGGCCTCACCCAAGGCGCCATCAAATAGGGCCCGCGGGTCTCGGGGCGGCCGTCTGCGGCGTTGTCGTCGGTCGCCGTAGCTCCGCTACGCCTCCCTCCTCGGCCTTGCAGACGACCACCCCGAGACCCGCGGGCTCGACTCCGGGAGGCGAGGGTGCCGTGCTGCGCACGAGCCGGCCCCGAACATGCTGGTCGAGTAGCCCCGGAGGGGCGTATCGAGACCCACCGTGACCGGACACGCGGCCTCGGAGCAGCAGCCCTGGCGGAGGTGGATCTCGATACGCCCGCTGAGCGGGCTACTCGATCAGCATGAACGCGACGGCTGACCCATCAGCAAGAACCAGACCACAGACCACGACGAACGGAAGGACACCCGTGACGGACACGGTACTCAGCAGGAGCGGCACGACCGAGGATGCGCTGTGGTGGCGGCAGGCGGCGGTGTACCAGATCTACCCGCGCAGCTTCGCGGACGCGAACGGGGACGGGATCGGCGATCTCGCGGGGATCATCGAGCGGATCCCGTACCTGCGGGAGCTCGGGATCGACGCGGTGTGGCTGAGCCCGTTCTACCCGTCGGCACTCGCCGACGGCGGGTACGACGTGGCCGACTACCGCGACGTCGACCCGCGGATCGGCACGCTCGCCGAGTTCGACGAGATGACGGCCCGCCTGCACGACGCGGGGATCCGGGTGGTGGTCGACATCGTGCCGAACCACTCCTCCGACCTGCACCCCTGGTTCCAGGAGGCGCTCGCCTCCCCGAAGGGCTCGCCCGAACGCGAGCGCTACGTGTTCCGCGACGGGCTCGGCGCCGACGGCTCGGAGCCGCCGAGCGACTGGGAGTCCGTCTTCGGCGGATCGGCCTGGGAGCCGGTCGGCGACGGGCAGTGGTACCTGCACCTGTTCGCCCGGGAGCAGCCCGACTGGAACTGGGCGAACCGCGAGATCCGCGACGACTTCCTCCGCACCCTCGCCTTCTGGGCCGACCGCGGCGTGGACGGCTTCCGGATCGACGTGGCGCACTCCCTGGTGAAGGACCTGACGCTCCCGCTCGCCCCCGCGCCGGAGATCGAGGGGCAGCGCACCGACGGATCGCACCCCTTCTGGGACCGCGACGAGGTGCACGAGGTCTACGCCGAGTGGCGCGCCCTCTTCGACTCCTACGACCCGCCCCGCACCGCGGTGGCGGAGGCATGGGTCGACGCCTCGCGCCGCGCCCGCTACGCGAGCCCGGAGGGACTCGGCCAGGCGTTCAACTTCGACCTGCTCGAGGCCGACCTCGACGCGGAGGAGTTCCGCCGGTTGATCACCTCCAACCTCGAGCTCGCCGCGGAGTCCGGCTCGTCGACCACCTGGGTGCTCTCGAACCACGACGTGGTCCGGCACGCGACGCGCTACGGACTTCCGCCCCGCCGCGGCGCCGGCACCGCCCCGGCCAGGCAGTGGCTGCTGAGCGCAGGAGCGGAGCCGGTCCTCGACCGCGAGAGGGGCCTGCGACGCGCCCGCGCGGCGACCCTGCTCCTGCTGGCTCTGCCCGGCTCCGCCTACCTCTACCAGGGCGAGGAGCTGGGCCTGCACGAGGTCGCCGGGATCCCCGACGCCGACCGGCAGGACCCGACCTTCTTCCGCAGCGGCGGCGTCGACGTCGGCCGCGACGGCTGCCGCGTCCCGCTGCCGTGGGAGTCCACCGGGACCTCGCTGGGCTTCGGCCCGGGCGGCGCGCACCTGCCCCAGCCCGCATGGTTCGCCGACTCCTCCGTGGAGGCGGAGGAGCTGTCCGAGGGCTCGACGCTCGCGCTCTACCGCCGGGCGCTGGCGCTCCGGCAGGAACTGCAGACGGAGGAGCACCTGGAATGGCGGGGGGACGGGGCCGACGTCGTCGACTTCAGCCGCCCGAACGGCTGGCGCTCCGTGACGAACCTGGGGGCGGAGCCGGTCGAGCTGCCCGAGGGCGAGCTGCTGCTCGCGAGCGTCCCGATGGCGGGCCGCCTGCTCCCGCCGGACGCCACCGCCTGGCTCCGCTGACGACAGAGGGCCTGGAACGAGGAAGGCGCCCCCGCCCGAGGATCCGTGGATCCTGCGGGAGGGGGCGCCTTCCTCGTGCGACGCGGGTCAGTGCGTGGAGGGGTCCTGCTCGACCTCGGTGCGGTCGCCGGACCACAGCGTGTGGAAGGTGCCCTCCTTGTCGACGCGCTTGTAGGTGTGCGCTCCGAAGAAGTCGCGCTGGCCCTGCACGAGAGCGGCCGGGAGGCGCTTCGAGGCGAGCGAGTCGTAGTACGACAGCGCGGCGCCGAAGCCGGGGATCGGCACGCCCGAGAGCGCGGCGGTCGAGACGATGCGGCGCCAGGCGGCCTCGCCGTTCGCGACGGCCTCGGCGAAGTACGGGTCCTCGAGGAGGGTCGTGATGCCGGCGTTCTCGTCGTAGGCGTCGACGATGCGGTTGAGGAACTGGGCGCGGATGATGCAGCCCGCGCGCCAGATCTTGGCGACCGCTCCCTTGTCGATCTCCCAGCCGTACTTCTCGGCTCCGGCGATGATCGCGTCGAAGCCCTGCGAATAGGCGACGACCTTGGAGGCGTAGAGCGCGGCGCGCACGTCGTCCTCGAAGCCCTCGTACTTCTCGACCGGGGTCGGGCGCGAGGTGACGCGGGCCTGCACGGCCTCGCGCTGCTCGGGGTGGGAGGACACGGCACGGGCGAAGACGGCCTCGGCGATGCCGCCGACGGGGACGCCGAGGTCGAGCGCGTTCTGCACGGTCCAGACGCCGGTGCCCTTCGAGCCGGCCTGGTCGAGGACGACGTCGATGAAGGGGTTCCCGGTGTCGGCGTCGACCTGGCGGAGCACCTCGGCGGTGATCTCGATGAGGTACGACTCGAGGTCCCCCTTGTTCCAGGCGTCGAAGACCTCGGCGATCGCGGCGGGCTCGTGTCCGCCGACGGTGCGGAGCAGGTCGTACGCCTCGGCGATGAGCTGCATGTCGGCGTACTCGATGCCGTTGTGGATCATCTTGACGAAGTGGCCGGCGCCGTCGGTGCCGATATGGGTGACGCAGGGCTCGCCCTCGGCGACCGCGGCGATCGACGAGAGGATCGGGCCGAGGGTCTTGTAGGACTCGACCGAGCCCCCGGGCATGATCGACGGGCCCTTGAGCGCGCCCTCCTCGCCGCCGGAGATGCCGGTGCCGACGAAGTGGATGCCGGTCTCGCGGACGGCCTTCTCGCGGCGGATGGTGTCGGTGAAGAGCGCGTTGCCGCCGTCGACGATGATGTCGCCGGGCTCGAAGACCTTCGTCAGCTGCTCGATCACGGCGTCGGTGCCGCGGCCGGCCTGGACCATGATGATCGCGGTGCGCGGGGTGGCGAGCGAGGCGGCGAAGTCCTCGATGGTCTCGGAGGCGACGAAGCCCGCCTCCGGGTGCTCCGTGATGAGGGTCTCGGTGCGTCCGTAGGAGCGGTTGAACACCGCGACCGTGTTGCCCTCGCGGCTGGCGAGGTTGCGGGCGAGGTTCGAGCCCATCACCGCCAGACCGACGACTCCGATGTTGGCTGTGGCGGTGGGCTTGTCAGACACGGTTCTCCTCGACGTTCGCGTTCAGGGGCGAGCCCAGGCTATCGCCGGGGCGCCGCCGGGAGCCCGGGTCGGAGCCGTCTCCCGGCTGCACATCGGTCGCCCGGCGCGCGCACGCTCTTGCGCGCTGCCACGGCGCGTCCGGGGAGCCGGTCAGGCGCCGTGCCCGAGGGGGACGCGCTCCGAGGGGATCGGCGGCGGCGGGGGAGTGCCGTCGCCGAACGGGCGGCCGCCGAGCTCCTCGCGGCGCGAGGGGACGAGCCAGCCGGAGAGGTCCGGGCCCTTGGGGACGACGCCGGTCGGATTGATGTCCCGCTGCACCTCGTAGTAGTGCGACTTGATGTGGGCGAAGTCGATCGTGTCGCCGAACCCCGGGGTGGCGAACAGGTCGCGCGCGTAGCCCCAGAGCGCGGGCATCGCCGACAGCAGGTTCCGGTTGGCCTTGAAGTGGCTGTAGTAGACGGCGTCGAAGCGGGCGAGCGTCGTGAAGAGCCGCACGTCCGCCTCGGTGATGGTGTCGCCGACCAGGTAGCGGCGGGTGCTCAGCCGCTCCTCCAGCCAGTCCAGCCGCGCCCAGAGGCGGTCGTAGGCCCGGTCGTAGGAGCGCTGCGACCCGGCGAAGCCGCACTTGTAGACGCCGTTGTTCACGTCGTGGAAGACCAGCTCGGCGATCTCGTCGATCTCCTCGCGGTGCTCCTCGGGATAGAGGTCGGGAGCGCCGTCGCGGTGGAACGCGGTCCACTCGGTGGAGAAGTCGAGCGTCATCACCGGGTAGTCGTTGGTGACGACCTGGCCGCTCGGGATGTCCACGAGGGCCGGGACGGTGATCCCGCGCGGGTAGTCGGGGAACCGGGCGAAGAACGCGTCCTGGAGGCGGGGGATGCCCAGCACCGGGTCGACGCCGCCCGGGTCGAGGTCGAAGGTCCAGCTGCGCTTGTCGTGGGTCGGCCCGCAGATGCCCATCGAGAGGGCGTCCTCGAGTCCGAGCAGGCGGCGCACGATCACGGCGCGGTTCGCCCACGGGCAGGCGCGGGACACCACGAGGCGGTAGCGCCCCGCCTCCACCGGGTACCCGTCGCGGCCGTCGGCGGTGATCCGCGTCGGGATGTAGTTCGTGTCGCGGTGGAAGCCGTTCTTCTCGACGTAGGAGCCGAAGTCGTCGCTCGTCATACCCGCACGGTAGGCGGTCCGCCTGGACGTCCGGCGGCGGGAGCGCCTGCTGGCGGGCGGCCGCGATGCCGGGTAGGATCGGCAGCTGAACTTCGGCGAGGGATGCACGTGCATCCGTGATCGACGCGGTGGAAGCAGGCGAGGCCCCCACGGGGCGCCACGGACTTCTCCTCACGCTGACATGCGTTCGAGTCGACAAACCGTCCGTGGCCGCAGGCCACGACCCGATCCGGTGGCGTGCGCGCCGCCCAAGGAGAACATCATGGCTGAACTGACCAACAAGGTCGTCGTCGAGGTCCGCACCTCGTTCGGCAAGGGCGCCGCCCGCAAGATCCGCGCGCAGGACAAGATCCCCGCGGTCCTCTACGGCCACGGCACCGAGCCCCAGCACCTCACCCTCCCGGGCCACCAGGTGCTCCTGCTCACCCGCAAGGCGAACGCGATCCTCGAGCTCGACATCGAGGGCGCCGCGCAGACGACGCTGGTGAAGGACATCCAGCGCGACCCGGTGCGCCAGATCATCGAGCACATCGACCTCGTCGTCATCAACAAGGGCGAGAAGGTCGAGGTGGACATCCCCGTGCACGTCGAGGGCGACGCCGCTCCCGGCACCCTCGTCTCGATCGAGTCGAACACCCTCTCGCTCGAGGTCGACGCCACCCGCATCCCGCAGAACATCGTCGTCTCCGTCGAGGGCCTCGAGGCCGGCACGCAGATCACCGCCGCCGACGTCACGCTCCCCGAGGGCGCCACGCTGGTCACCGATGCCGAGGTGCTCATCGTCAACGTCACCGCCGAGGTCGAGCAGGACCTGGGCGAGGACGACGAGACCCCGGCCTCGGGCGACGTCGTCGCCGAGACCGCGGAGTAGTCCGCGCCACCCCGGGAACGGGCCCGCTCGCAGCCGCGGCGGGCCCGTTCCGCGTCCGGCGGGGGAGTCCCTCCGCCGCCCCCGAGGAAGAGGAACGACATGGGTGACACCTGGCTGGTCGTCGGACTGGGCAACCCGGGCGCGCAGTACGCGCGCAACCGGCACAACGTCGGCCAGATGGTGCTCGACGAGCTCGCGACGCGCATCGGCGGCTCGTTCCGCCGGCACAACCGCGCCAACGCCGTGGTCGCCGAGGGATTCCTCCGCCCGGGCGGGCCGAAGCTCGTGCTGGGCAGGCCCAACAGCTTCATGAACCTCTCCGGCGGGCCGACCGCGCAGCTGCTCGACTTCTACTCGATCGAGCCGGCGCACCTGATCGTCGTGCACGACGAGCTCGACATCCCGTTCGACACCCTGCGCCTCAAGCAGGGCGGCGGTCACGGAGGGCACAACGGCATCCGCGACATCCTCTCGGCGACCGGAGGAGCCGAGTTCCTGCGCGTGCGGGTCGGCATCGGCCGCCCGCCGGGCCGCCAGCAGGCCGCCGACTTCGTGCTGAAGGACTTCGCCGGCCCGGAGCGCGAGGCGCTCCCGATCCTGGTCTCGGACGCCGCCGACGCCGTCGAGCTCATCGCCGACTCCGGCCTCTCCGCCGCCCAGCTGAAGTTCCACACCAGCGCCTGACCCCTCCACTGAGGGAACCCTGAACCGTCGAGGGAGCCCGCAGTTCCAGGTTCCCTCGACGGTTCAGGGTTCCCTCGGCGGTCGGTGCGCGGGGCGGCCGTAAACTGGACCGGTGCCCCTCAACGAGATCATCTCGGCGCTGTCGCGCGCCTCCACGTTCGACGATGCTCTCGCGTACGCGGTGCGGGACGCCGACTTCTCGGTGGCCGACGGCCTCCGGGTCCCCCTGCTCGCGGGCCTGATCGAGAGGCGCGCGGAAGCGGGGCGTCCGCAGGCGGCGCTGGTGGTCACGGCCACGGGCCGCGACTCCGAGAACGTGCGCGCCTCCCTCGGCTGCATGCTGCCGGACGCGGACGTCGTCGAGTTCCCCGCGTGGGAGACGCTGCCGCACGAGCGCCTCAGCCCGAGCGCCGAGATCGTGGGGCGGCGCCTGGACGCGCTGCGGCGGATGAAGCAGTGGTCGGGCGAGCGGCCCCTCGTGGTGGTCGCCTCCGTGCGTGCGGCACTGCAGCCGGTCGCCGACAACCTCGCCGACATCGAGCCGATCCGACTCGTGAAGGGCGCCCGCGGCTACGACCTCGGCCGCATCTCGGCCGAGCTGGTCGATCTGGCGTACGCCCGGGTCGACATGGTCACGCGCCGCGGCGAGTTCGCCGTGCGCGGCGGCATCCTCGACGTCTTCCCCGCGGTGGCCGAGCACCCGAGCCGGGTGGACTTCTTCGGCGACGAGGTCGACTCCATCCGCGGCTTCTCCGTGGCCGATCAGCGCTCGCTCCCGGGCGAGGCCGACTCGGTGGTCCTCCCGCCGAGCCGCGAGCTGCTGCTGGTGCCCGCGGTGCGGCAGCGGGCGCGCGAGATGCTGCACGAGTTCCCGAGCCTGTCGGCGATGCTCGCCAAGATCGCCGAGGGCATCCCGGTCGAGGGGATGGAGTCGCTCGCCCCCGCGCTCCTGGAGCGGCTGGTCCCGATCTCGCACTACCTCCCCGAGGGGGCGGCCGTCGCGGTCCTCGCCCCCGAGCGCGTGGCGACGCGGGCGATCAGCCTCGCCGAGACGAACCGCGAGTTCCTCCAGGCGGCCTGGAGCGCGGCGACCGCCGGCGCCGAGGCCCCCATCGACCTCGCCTCGGGCGAGTTCATCTCGCTCGGCGCGCTCCGCGACTCCGTGAAGCTCAGCGCGCCGGGCGCCGACGCTCCCGACCACCCGTGGTGGACGATGAGCACGTTCCGCCAGGGCCCCGCCGCGGGCGAGGCCGAGGTGCTGCCGGAGGAGCTCGGGATCGACGAGATCCTCGCCGTCCGCGTGGAGGGCGAGCCGGTCCCCGGCTTCGGAGCGAGCGTCGAGGGCGCCCTCGCCCACGTCCGCGCGCGCCTGGCCGACGGCTGGACCGTGGTCCTGACCGCGCCCGGCATCGGCACGGTGGAGCGCACCGACCAGGTGCTCGCCGAGCACGAGGTCGCCGCCCGCATCGTCGCCGACCTGCCCGCCGGGCTCGAGACGGGCCTCGCCTACGTGGTCCAGGCCTCCGTCGACCACGGCTTCGAGGTGGAGGAGGCGAAGCTCGCGCTGCTCACCGACACGGAGTTCTACGGCCGCACCGTCGGCTACGACTCCCGGGCGGTCAAGAAGCTCGCGTCGCGCCGCAAGAACGTCGTCGACCCGCTGCAGCTCACCCCCGGCGACTTCGTGGTGCACGCCACCCACGGCATCGGCCGGTTCGTGGAGCTCTCGCAGCGCGAGGTCTCCAGCGGAGGCCGCAACGCGATCAAGACCCGGCGCGAGTACCTGGTGCTCGAGTACGCCCCCAGCAAGCGCGGCTTCCCCGGCGACAAGCTGCTCGTCCCCACGGACCAGCTCGACCTGCTCTCGCGCTACGTCGGGGGCGAGGCTCCGGCGCTGAGCAAGATGGGCGGGAGCGACTGGGCGCAGGCCAAGAGCAAGGCCCGCCGGGCGGTCCGCGACATCGCGGTCGAGCTCGTGAAGCTCTACTCCGCCCGGATGGCCTCCCGCGGGCACGCGTTCCCGCCGGACACTCCCTGGCAGCGCGAGCTGGAGGAGGCGTTCCCGTTCGCCGAGACCCCCGACCAGCTCACTGTCATCGACGAGGTCAAGGCCGACATGGAGCGGCCGATCCCGATGGACCGCCTGCTCTCGGGCGACGTCGGCTTCGGCAAGACCGAGGTCGCCGTGCGCGCCGCGTTCAAGGCGATCCAGGACGGCAAGCAGGTCGCGATGCTCGTGCCGACGACGCTGCTCGTCCGCCAGCACCTCGAGACGTTCCAGGAGCGCTTCGCCGGCTTCCCCGTCCACCTCCGGGCGCTCAGCCGGTTCCAGAGCGCGAAGGAGTCGAAGGAGACGATCGAGGGCCTGGCCGACGGCACCGTCGACATGGTCATCGCGACCCACCGGCTCCTCAGCGACAACATCGTCTTCAAGGACCTGGGCCTGCTCGTGATCGACGAGGAGCAGCGCTTCGGCGTCGAGCACAAGGACAAGCTCAAGGCGCTGAAGAAGAACGTCGACATCCTCTCGATGAGCGCCACGCCCATCCCGCGCACACTCGAGATGGCGGTGACCGGCATCCGCGAGATGTCGACCCTCGCGACCCCGCCGGAGGAGCGCCACCCGATCCTCACCTTCGTCGGCCCCTACTCCGAGAAGCAGGTCTCGGCCGCGATCCGCCGCGAGCTCCTGCGCGAGGGACAGGTGTTCTTCGTGCACAACCGCGTCTCGACGATCAACCGCGTCGCCTCGCAGCTCGCCGAGCTGGTGCCCGAGGCGCGCATCGCGGTCGCGCACGGCAAGCTCAGCGAGTCGCAGCTCGAGCGGATCATCGTCGACTTCTGGGAGCGCAAGTTCGACGTCCTCGTGTCGACGACCATCGTCGAGACCGGCCTCGACATCCCGAACGCCAACACGCTGATCGTCGACCGCGCCGACAAGTACGGGCTCTCGCAGCTGCACCAGCTGCGCGGGCGGGTCGGCCGCGGCCGCGAGCGCGCCTACGCCTACCTCCTCTACGACGAGACGAAGCCGCTGAGCGAGACCGCGCACGACCGGCTGCAGACCCTGGCCGCCAACTCGGACCTCGGCGGCGGCATGCAGATCGCGCTGAAGGACCTCGAGATCCGCGGCGCGGGCAACCTCCTCGGCGGCGAGCAGTCCGGGCACATCCAGGGCGTGGGCTTCGACCTGTACCTGCGGATGATCGGCGAGGCCGTCGACACCTTCCGCGGCGAGGTCGCCGAGGGGCAGACGGAGCTGCGGCTCGAGCTGCCCGTCGACGCGCGCATCCCGGAGGAGTACGTCGACAGCGAGCGTCTGCGCCTGGAGGCGTACCAGAAGCTGTCGGCCGCGTCCTCGCCGACGGCGAAGGAGGGGAGCATCGACCTCGTGGTCGAGGAGCTGACCGACCGCTACGGCGAGCTGCCCGAGGCGGTCGAGAACCTCATCCTGGTGTCGCGGCTGCGCATGCGCGCGCAGAAGGCGGGCCTCAGCGACGTGGTCGCGATGGGCTCGAACGTCCGCGTTACTCCCGCGCACCTGCCGGACTCGATCCAGGTGCGCCTGCGCCGGATGTACCCGACCGCGAAGTACCTGCAGCAGGCCGACGCGGTCGTGGTGCCGATGCCCGTGCTCGACGGCGTCCCGCTCGGCGACCGGGCGCTCATCCAGTGGGTCGCGTCGCTCCTGGACGCGCTGTTCCCGGAGCCGGTCACGGTCTGAGGTCCTCGGGGCGGCGCTCCCCGGTGGCGCGCCGCTCCGGTCGCCCTGCTCCGGTGGCCGGCGCCGCCGTGGGAGGGCCCGCTGGCAGGATGGAGGGCATGCCGCTCCTCGCCGCCCGACGTCCCCGCGAGCCGGAGCCGCTCGCCGGCCCGCTGGTCGCCGTCCGCGGTGTCGCGGTGCGCGCCTCGGGGGTCGAGCTGCTCGCCCCGTGCTCGCTCGAGGTGGAGGCGGGCGAACGCGTCGCGGTGACGGGCCGCAACGGCACCGGCAAGACCACGCTCCTGCGGGTGATCGCCGGCCTCACCACTCCGAGCGAGGGAGTCGTGACGGTGGCCGGGCGCGCCCCGGAGGAGCGCTCCGGCGCCCACCGCCGCGCCGTCGCCGCGCTGATCGGCACCCCGCCGTTCGAGCGGGACCTGACCCTCGAGGAGCACCTCGCGATGGTCGCCGTCTCGTGGGGCGCGCCGGTCGCCGACGCCCGCCGCGAGGCCGCGGCAGGTCTCGACGCGCTCGCGCTCGCTCCGCTCGCCCGCCGCTTCCCGCACGAGCTCTCCTCCGGGCAGACGCAGCTGTTCTCCCTCGCGCTCGTGCTGGCGCGGCCCTCCGCGGTGCTGCTGCTCGACGAGCCGGAGCAGCGGCTCGACGTCGATCGGGTGCCGCTGGTCGCGGAGGTCCTGCGGAGGGCAGCCGCGTCCCGGGCGCTCGTCGTCGCGACCCACAGTCCTGTGCTGATCGAGGGTCTGGGCGCGCGGGTCGTCGAGCTGGAGCGGGCGTGAGGCGCGCAGAGGGGGCCCGCGTCGCCGAGGTGCGGGCTCTGCACCGGGGCCGGGCCGCGGCTCCGCCGGCACCGCGCGCCTACGCCGGCTACCTCGTCGCGATGACCGTCCTCGTCGTCGTCCTCCCCGTCGCCCGGGCCCTCGCACTCCTCGCCGCCGAGGCGGGAGCCGCGCCGGAGCCGCTGGTCGCCCTCGCCGCGGGTCTCGCCCTGCCCGCCGCCGTGCTCCTGGGCCGGGTGCGCGGCCCCGCGGTGGGCGAGCCGCACACCACGGCAGTGCTGCTCGCGACCGACCTGCGCCGCTGGGCGGTCCTCCGTCGGCCCGTGGTCCGGGCGACGGCCGGTCTCGTGACGGTCTGCGCCGCCGTCGCCTCGCTCCTCGCCCTCACCGCCTCCGCGCCGCTCCTCCCGGCCGTCGCCGGCGGCGCCGCGTTCGCCGGCCTCCTCGCCGTCGCCTGGCTCGCCGGCCAGTGCCTGCCCTCCCGCCTGCCCGCGCTCGCAGCGGGCCTCCTCGCCTCTCTCGCGGTCCTCGGGTCCCTCCTGCCCGGTGCGCCCACGCCGGGCGGCCTCCTCGCCTCGGCCGTGAGCGGCGCGGAGGAGGTGCGCGCCGCGATCGTGCTGCTGACGTCGGCCGCGGTGCTCCTGGCCGCGGCGCCCCGCCTGCTCGACGCCGCGCGGGGTCCGCTGCTCCTCGCCCAGGCCCGGCAGTGGTCGGCCGCCGCCCGGCTCGGAGCGACGGGCGATCTCGCCGAGTCGCTCGACGGGTACCGCGCGCTCCCGGGGATCGGGCGCGGTCTCCGAGCCGTCCGCCTCTCCCCGTTCGCCTTCGCCGTCCCGGTGCGCGACGCGATCGGCGCGCTGCGCACCCCCGGCCGCTCGGCGGTCGCGGTGATCGCACTGGTCGCGGCGGGGGCCGCCGCCGTGCTCGCCGCGGTCGTGCCGTCCTCCCTCCTCGTGCTCCCGGCCGCCGCGGCGGGCGTGCTCGCCTACCTCGGCGCCGGCGTCTGGAGCGACGGCTTCCGGCACGCCGCGGCGACCGCGGGGCAGCCGGCGATCCTGGCGCCCGGGCCCGTCGAGCTGCTGCTCCTGCACGCCGTCCTCCCGCTGGTGCTCGCGGTCGCACTGGCGGCGCTCGGCGCGGTCCTCGCCTCGCTGCTGCTCCCGGGCGCGGCGCTGCCGGTGGCCGTCGCTACGGCCGTGGCCGCCGTCTCCGCTCGCGCCATGGACGCGACCCGGGGTCCGCTGCCGCCGCAGCTGCTCGGTCCGGTGCCGCTCCCGATCGGCGACGGCGCGGGAGCCGTGGTGGTGCTCTGGAACCTGGCGGGCGCGCTGGTCAGCGCCTCGACCGCGGTGGCCGTCGCGGCGACGCCCGGGCTCCTCGCCGAGGTGCCGCTCGTCGCCGGCGGGTGCCTCCTCGTCGCGCGGCGGCGTCTTGCGCGGGCCTGAGGCTCCCGGGCACCCGCCCCGCCCGGATGTCCGCGGAGGCGGCCGGACCGGATGCGAGGATGGCGGGGTGACCGCGCATCCCCGGCTCGACGAGCTCATCCGCACCGTCCACGTCCTCCGCGCCCCGGGCGGCTGTCCGTGGGACGCCGAGCAGACCCACGAGTCGCTCGTGCGCTACCTGATCGAGGAGTCGCACGAGCTCGTCGACGCCATCGAGGCGGGGGACCGGGCCGACCTGATCGAGGAGCTCGGCGACGTCCTCTACCAGGTCCTCTTCCACGCCGACCTCGCCGCCGAGAGCGCCGAGCCCTTCACCATCGAGGACGTCGCGGCGCACATGAACGCCAAGATGATCGGCCGCCACCCGCACGTCTTCGGCGACGCGACGGCCGAGACGGCCGACGACGTCATCGCGGTGTGGGACGAGCTCAAGCGGACCGAGAAGCCGCACCGCACGAGCGTGCTCGACGGGATCCCGCAGGGAATGCCGGCCCTCGCGCTCGCCGACAAGGTGATCGGCAAGGCGACCTCGCTGGGCGTCGTGGACGCCGGCCAGGGCCCGCTGCCCATCGAGTCGGAGGAGGACCTCGGCCCGCTGCTGCTGGCCATCGTCGCCTCCGCGCGCGCCCACGGGCTCGACGCCGAGCGTGCGCTCCGCGCGGCGACGCGCGACCTCCAGGACGAGATCCGCGCAGTGGAGCAGGAGCGGCGCGCGGACTGAGGCGCCGCCGACCCGCCCCGGCCGATCTGGGAGAATCGCCGTCATGGCCTCCCCGATCACCCCGCCCCGCGGCATGCGCGACTTCCTCCCCGCCGACAAGGCGAAGCGCGAGCACGCGCTCGGCGTCATCCGCCGCGTGTACGCCTCCCACGGGTTCGACGAGATCGAGACGCCCGTGGTCGAGGACTTCGACCGCCTCCACTCCGGCCTCGGCGGCGACAACGAGAAGCTCGCCTTCAGCGTGCTGCGCCGCGGGCTCACCCGCGACGACCTCGCGGCGGCCGACGACGCCTCCGCCCTCGCCGACCTCGGCCTGCGCTTCGACCTCACGGTGCCTCTCGCCCGCTTCTACGCCTCGCACCGCGCCGAGCTGCCGGCCGTCTTCCGGTCGGTGCAGATCGCGCCGGTCTGGCGCGCCGAGCGCCCGCAGAAGGGGCGGTACCGCCAGTTCGTGCAGTGCGACATCGACATCATCGGCGAGCCCGGGCAGCTGGCCGAGGTCGAGCTCATCACGGCGACCGCGGCGGCGCTCGACGCCCTGGGCCTCGAGGACTGCACCATCCGGATCAACGACCGCCGCATCCTCACCGGCATCCTCGAGCACTGCGGCTTCGCCCCCGAGCGCTTCGGCCCGGCCCTGATCTCGATCGACAAGCTCGACAAGATCGGCGCCGCCGGGGTCGTCGCCGAGCTCGAGGCCGACGGGCCGGACGCGGCCGCGGTCCTCGGCGGCTACCTCGCGCGGATCGAGCAGGCGGTCGCCGCCGGGGGAGTGGCGCTCGAGCAGTCCGCGATCCTCGACGTGCTGCCCGAGGGCGTCGACCCGGAGGCGGTGCTCGCGCTCGAGACCCTGGCCCGGTCGCTGCGCTCGCTGCCCGCCGGCGTCTCGCTCCGCTTCGACCCGACGCTCGTGCGGGGGATGGGCTATTACACGGGCACGATCTTCGAGATCGCGCACCCGTCCTCGGGCTCCTCGGTCGGCGGAGGCGGGCGGTACGACGGGATGATCGGCCGCTTCCTCGGTCAGGACGTGCCGGCCTGCGGCTTCTCGATCGGCTTCGAGCGGATCGTCGAGCTGATCGGCGGTGCCGTCGTCGAGCGCCCCGACGCCGTCGTCCTCGTGCACGAGCGCGACGCGGCGCCCGAGGTGCTGCTCGCGCTCAAGCAGGAGCTCATCGCGCAGGGCTCGCGCGTGCGCCTCGAGCGCCGGGCGAAGAACCTCACCCCGCTGCTCGACCGCGCTGCCGCCGCGGGCTTCACGCGCTTCGCCCTCGTTCCACGCGGCGCCGCCTCCGCCGCCGACCTCTCCTTCAAGGACCTCGGCTGAGCGGCGCCGGCTGAGCGGCGCCGGCGGCTGAGCTGGGCCGGCGGCTTCGGATGAGCGGAACCTGACGCCGACGCCGACGCCGACGCCGACGCCGTACCCGCGGGCGGGCGGGGCGATACCGGGGCCTGTCCGTCGGGGCTGAACAGGGTCTCAGACGATCCGTCAGGAGATCACCCTGGTCTGGTCGGATCCTTGTCGGATCCGTGAGAGCCTTAATACCCGCGAAATCTGCGGACACACCCGAGAAATCTCCCCCGGATAGCGTCGAGGCACCCGATCGGCGCGGCTTGGCGCGCCTGCACGGGCACCCCGTCGCGACCCCGCGCACCGCACCGCAGCAGCCCTGACGATCCCCACCCGAGGAGTCCCCTTGACCCTGTCGCCCCTCCGCTCCCTTCCGGCCTTCGACCGCCGCAGCCTCCTCCGCCTGGCGGGCGTCGCCGGCCTCGCGATCGGCGGCGCCTCCGTCCTCGCCTCCTGCGCCTCCGACTCCTCCGGGGCGTCCGCCGCGGACGGCGGCGACCTCGGCACCCTCAAGGTCCAGCTCTCCTGGATCAAGAACGAGGAGTTCGCGGGCGAGTTCTTCGCCGACTCGAAGGGCTACTTCACCGAGGCCGGCCTCGCGGGAGTGACGCTCACCCCCGGCCCCTCGACCGGCGTGGCCGAGCTGCTCTCGGGCAGCGCCGACGTCGCGCTCAGCGACGCCGTCTCGATCGGCACCGCGATCGCCCAGCAGGAGGCCCCGCTCAAGATCATCGGCGCGACCTACCAGAAGAACCCCTTCACGGTCCTCTCGATCAAGACCGCCGGCAACATCGCCACTCCGGCCGACCTCGCCGGGAAGAAGATCGGCGTCCAGGCCTCGAACACCTCCCTGTTCCAGGCGCTGCTCGCCGCGAACGGCCTCTCCGAGTCCGACCTCACGGTCGTCCCCGTGGAGTACGACCCCTCCGTCCTCGTCAACGGCACCGTCGACGGCTTCATCGCCTACCTGACGAACGAGGCCATCACGGTCGCGGCCGAGGGCTACGAGGTCGTCAACCTGCCCTTCGCCGACAACGGCCTCCCCTTCGTCGCCGAGACCTTCTCGGTGTCGGAGCAGGCGATCGCCGAGAAGCGCGACGCTCTGAAGGCGTTCCTCGTCGCCGAGATCAAGGGCTGGACCGACGCGGTCAACGACCCGGAGGCGGGCGCGATGCTGGCCGTCGAGAACTACGGCAAGGACCTCGGCCTCAACGAGGAGTCCTCCAAGAAGGGCGCCACCATCCAGGCCGAGGAGCTGGTCGTCTCGGACGAGACGGTCTCGAACGGCCTCTTCACCATCTCCGAGACGCTGCAGTCCGAGACCATCGCGTCCCTCGCGGGCGCCGGGATCGACGTCACGGCCGAGGACCTCTTCGATCTGACCCTCCTCGACGAGGTCTACGAGGAGAACCCCGAGCTGATGAAGTACGCGGCCTGATCCTGATCCACGAAGGGCACCACTCGTGACCGACACGACCGACGCCGGCACCCTGCGCGACCAGGGTGCCGGCGGCACCGGCATCCAGATCCACGGCCTGTCGAAGACGTTCCGGATGGGCTCGCGCAGCGTCGCGGCGCTGCAGGACACCGATCTCCACACCGACCAGGGCAGCTTCCTCGCCCTGCTCGGCCCGTCGGGGTGCGGCAAGTCGACCATCCTGCGCATCCTCGCGGGGCTGGAGGAGCCGACGTCCGGCTCCATCCGCGTCGACGGCCGCACCCCCCAGGAGCTGCGCCGCGACAACAAGCTCGGCATCGCCTTCCAGGACCACGCGCTCCTGCCGTGGCGCAGCGTCATGGCGAACATCCGCCTGCCGTTCGAGATCGCGGGCAAGGGCGTCGACCAGTCCTACATCGACGAGCTGATCGACCTCGTCGGACTCCGCGGCTTCGAGAAGGCCAAGCCGGCTCAGCTCTCGGGCGGCATGCGGCAGCGCGTGTCGATCGCGCGGTGCCTGATCCTCAAGCCCGAGGTCCTGCTGCTCGACGAGCCGTTCGGCGCCCTCGACGACATGACGCGGCAGAAGCTCAATCTCGAGCTGCTGCGGATCTGGACCGAGAAGCCCGCCACGACGCTCCTCGTCACGCACGGCATCTCGGAGGCGATCTTCCTGTCGGACCGCGTCGCGGTGATGAGCCCGCGCCCGGGACGGGTGAAGGAGATCATCGACATCGACCTCCCCCGCCCGCGCACCCCCGAGATGCAGCGCACTCCCGAGTTCCACGCTTACGTCGACCAGGCCTCCGAGCTGCTGTTCGGCGACGGCGGCGCGGCCGCGGACGACCGCGTCCAGGAGTGACCGTGGCCACCACGCTCCCCGCGGCCCCGCGCCGCACCCTGTCCCTCCCTCCGTGGCTCACCGGGCTGATCGGCGTCGCCGCGATCGTCGCCGTCTGGTGGATCGTGGCGCTCGTCACCGCGCCCACCGGCACCGCGACCTACGCGCCCGTCCCCACTCCCGTGCAGGTCGTGCAGACCGCGATGGAGGACGGCCTCGGCTTCTACTGGCGCAACTTCTCCGTCACGATCGGCGAGGCGGCGGTCGGCTACTTCTGGGGCAACCTCCTCGCGCTCGTGCTCTCGGCGCTCGTGCTGGTCCTGCCCTGGCTGGAGGGGGTCGTCTCGCAGCTCGCGGTCATCACCTACTGCGTGCCGATCGTCGCGATCGGAGCGATCGTGCTGCTGATCCTGGGTGGCGCGGACGCTCCCGGGAAGGCGAGCGCGACGGCGATCTTCCTGGCCGGCCTCTCGGTGTTCTTCACCACGGTCGTCGGCAGCCTCCTCGGGCTGAAGGCGGCCGACAAGGCGGCGCTCGACGTCGTCACGGTCTACGGCGGCTCGCGCTTCACCCAGCTGCGCAAGGTCCGCCTGATCGCGGCCCTGCCCAACATCCTGTCGGCGCTGCAGATCGCGGTGCCCGCGGCCTTCCTCGGCGCGATCCTCGGCGAGTACTTCGGCAAGATCGAGACGGGCGTGGGCCCGATCCTGGTCGCGGCGCAGGTCTCGCTGAACTCGCCCCGCGTCTGGGCGCTCTTCCTCCTCTGCGCGGGCGTCGCGCTCCTCGGCTACGGCATCGTCGGACTGATCGGGCGCCTCATCGCGCCCTGGTCCTCCGGAAAGCGGGCATGACCATGACGACCACCGTCCCCGACCGCACGGAGCAGTCCACGGCCACCTCGATCCTCGCGGTCGACGAGCTGCGGCGCCAGCTGCGCACGGCCGCCCTCGGCGCGACCCTCAAGAGCCTGCGCAAGAGCCTGCTCGTCGCCCTCTCGACGATCGTGATCGTGCTGGCGATCTGGATCGGCGTGGTCCTCTTCAGCGGGGTCTCGCCCTACGTGGTCAAGGGCCCGTGGGACGTCTGGCAGCACCTGGTCACCGACGCGAAGGCGGCGGAGCACCGCGCCGAGCTGGGCGGGCTCTTCGCCGTGACCATGGGCGACGCGCTGATCGGCTTCGCGGCCGGCCTGGTCGTGGCGATCCTCGGCGCGATCCTGTTCCGCCTGTCCAAGGGCATCGAGCACGCGCTGATGCCGTTCGCGATGCTCCTGCGGTCGGTGCCGCTGATCGCGATGGCGCCGCTGATCATCCTCGTCTTCGGGACCGGCTCGATCGCCTCGGTCGCGGTGATCGGCGGGATCGTCGTCCTGTTCCCCGCGCTGGTGACGATCGCCTTCGGCCTCAACAACGCCTCCCCGCAGATGCTCGACGTGGTCGCGGTCTACGGAGGCAGCACCCTCACCGCGATCCGCAAGGTCGCCATCCCCGGCTCGCTGCCCTCGCTCTTCGCCGCGATCCGCATCTCGGTGCCCGGAGCGATCACGGGCGCGCTGCTCGCCGAGTGGCTCTCGACCGGCTCGGGCATCGGCGGGGCGATCAACGCCTGGTCCGCCCAGGCCCGCTTCGCGGACGTCTGGTCGGCGGTCGTGCTGGTCACCGGCGTCTCGCTCGTGCTCTACATGCTCGTGCAGGTGCTCGAGACCTTCGTCCTCTCCCGGATGTCCCTCTCCCTGAGCTGACGCCGGCTCCTCCGCTCTCCGCTCCCTCCTCCTCCATCTCGCGGACGGGAGGAGAGGCGGGAAGGGGCAGGGGAGCGGAGCGACGGGGCCGGGTCAGACGGTGACGATCGCGTCGACGATGTGGCCGGCCAGCACCTCGCGGCCGCCGAGCCCGTCGAGCTCCATGACCACCGCGATCCCCTCGAGGCTCCACCCTGCGCGCTCGATCAGGCGGCGGCTCGCGTCGAGCGTGCCCCCGGTCGCCAGCACGTCGTCGACCAGCAGCAGGCGCGAGCCGCGAGGCGCCGCGTCCTCGTGCACCTCGAGCATCGTCTCGCCGTACTCGAGGGTCGCCTTCTCGCGGAGCACGGCCCGCGGCAGCTTGCCGGGCTTGCGGATGGTCACGACGCCGAGCCCGGCCGAATAGGCGGCCGCCGCGGCGAGCAGGAACCCGCGCGCCTCCACGCCCGCGATCGCGTCGATCCGGCCGCGGTAGGGCTCGATCAGCGCGTCGGCCACCGCCCGCAGGGCCTCGCCGTCGCCGAAGACCGGCGTGAGATCGCGGAACAGGATGCCCGGGCTCGGGAAGTCCGGGACGACGGCGGTCAGACGGTCGACGTGGTCGGCGGCGGTCGTGGTCACGGGGAACCTCCGGGTCGGCGGGTGCGCCCGGGCCGTCCGGCGATCGGGCCCTGGGAGTCTACGACCGGCCGCGGTCTCCTGCGCTTCGGAGGCGGTCAGTAGACTCCTTCCCGACCGCTCCCGGCTCCGGGAGCCCATCCGTCAAGAGGAGATAGTTGTGGCCCTTATCGAGGCAGTCGTCGCCCGAGAAATTCTGGACTCCCGTGGCAACCCCACGGTCGAGGTCGAGGTCCTGCTCGAGGACGGCGCGTCCTCGCGAGCGGCCGTCCCGTCCGGCGCCTCCACCGGCGCGTTCGAGGCGTACGAGCTCCGCGACGGCGACTCCGACCGCTACCTCGGCAAGGGCGTGCAGAAGGCCGTCGACGCCGTCATCGACGAGATCGGCCCGGCCATCGAGGGCTTCGACGCCACCGACCAGCGCCTCGTCGACGCCGAGCTGATCGAGCTCGACGGCACCGAGAACAAGTCCCGCCTGGGTGCGAACGCGATCCTCGGCGTCAGCCTCGCCGTGGCCAAGGCCGCCGCGCAGTCGTCCGACCTCGACCTGTTCCGGTACGTCGGCGGCCCGAACGCGCACACCCTGCCCGTGCCGCTGATGAACATCATCAACGGAGGCGCGCACGCCGACACCGGCGTCGACATCCAGGAGTTCATGGCCGTCCCGCTGGGCGCCGAGTCCTTCTCCGAGGGCCTGCGCTGGGGCGTCGAGATCTACCACGCGCTCAAGGCGCAGCTGAAGAAGGCCGGCTTCGCCACCGGCCTCGGCGACGAGGGCGGGTTCGCCCCCGACCTGCCCACCAACCGCGAGGCGCTCGACTTCATCCTCAAGGCCGTCGAGGCCGCGGGCTTCACCCCCGGGAAGGACATCGGGCTCGCGCTCGACGTCGCCTCCTCGGAGTTCTACGAGGACGGCGCCTACACGTTCGAGGGCAAGAAGCTCTCGGCCGAGGAGCTCTCCTCCTACTACGCCGACCTCGTCGCCAACTACCCGCTGGTCTCGATCGAGGACCCGCTGGACGAGGACGACTGGGCCGGCTGGACCCACCTCACCGCGGCCATCGGCGACAAGGTGCAGCTCGTCGGAGACGACCTGTACGTCACCAACCCGGTGCGCCTCGCCCGCGGCATCGCCGAGAAGGCCGGCAACTCGATCCTGGTCAAGGTGAACCAGATCGGCACGCTCACCGAGACGCTCGACGCCGTGGCCCTCGCCCAGCGCAACGGCATGACCGCGATCCTCTCGCACCGCTCCGGCGAGACCGAGGACACCACCATCGCCGACCTCGCGGTCGCGGTGGACGGCGGCCAGATCAAGACCGGCGCCCCGGCCCGCTCGGACCGCGTCGCGAAGTACAACCAGCTGCTGCGCATCGAGGAGATCCTGGGAGGTGCGGCGACCTACGCGGGTCGCTCCGCCTTCCCGCGCTTCTCCGCGTAGTCTCGGCACGCCGGACCGGCCCCGGAGCCCAGCACCTCGGTGCGGGCGCCGGGGCCGCTCCACTTCCCCCGCCGCGATCGAGGAGGCACCCGCCCATGGCCCGTCCGGCGTGCCGAGACTACGCGGAGAAGCGCGGGAAGGCGGAGCGACCCGCGTAGGTCGCCGCACCTCC
>NZ_PSUG01000058.1:0-12207 GCF_002931755.1 Rathayibacter sp. AY2B3
GTCTTGCCCCCGGCGATCCGCGCCTTGACGTCGTCCGCCCCTAGAAATCGGAGAACACACCACATGACAACGACGTCAGCGACGTCGACGCGCGGTGGAGCGCGCGTCCACGTCCAGCGCTTCGGCACCTTCCTCTCGGGAATGGTCATGCCGAACATCGCGGCCTTCATCGCCTGGGGCTTCATCACGGCCCTCTTCATCCAGACCGGATGGCTCCCGCTCCTCGGCATCGACGCCACCTGGGTCCAGCAGTTCGGCGGCTGGAGCACCGATCCCGACGTGGTCAACACCGGCCTCGTCGCCCCGATGATCACCTACCTCCTCCCGCTCCTCATCGCGAACACCGGTGGCCGCATGGTCTACGGCGCCCGCGGAGGCGTGGTCGGCACCATCGCGACCATGGGCGTCATCGTCGGCGCCGGCATCCCGATGTTCATCGGCGCCATGATCATGGGCCCGCTGTCGGCGTGGCTCATGAAGAAGGTCGACTCGATCTGGGACGGCAAGATCAAGCCCGGCTTCGAGATGCTGGTCAACAACTTCTCCGCCGGAATCCTCGGCCTCCTCCTCGCGCTCCTCGCCTTCGCGGGCGTCGCGCCGCTCGTGGTCGGCCTCTCGACCGCCCTCGGTGCGGGCGTGGAGTTCCTGGTCAACGCGGGCCTGCTCCCGCTGACCTCGCTCTTCATCGAGCCGGCGAAGATCCTCTTCCTCAACAACGCCATCAACCACGGCATCCTCACCCCGCTGGGCGTGCAGCAGGCGGAGGAGGCGGGCAAGTCCTACCTCTTCCTCCTCGAGGCCAACCCCGGCCCCGGCATGGGCGTGCTCCTGGCCTTCGCGTTCTTCGGTGTCGGCGCGGCCCGCGCCTCGGCTCCCGGCGCGGCGATCATCCACTTCATCGGCGGCATCCACGAGATCTACTTCCCGTACGTGCTGATGAAGCCGGCGCTGCTCGCGGCCGTCATCCTCGGCGGTGCCACCGGTGTCGCGACGAACGTCGCGTTCAACTCCGGCCTCCGCGCCCCCGCCTCGCCCGGCTCGATCATCGCGGTGCTCCTCCAGACCGCGAACGACAGCTTCCTCGGCGTCATCCTCTCGGTGGTCCTCGCGACCGCTGTGTCGTTCCTGGTGGCCTCGGTCATCATCCGGTCCGGCCGCAAGCGCGACCTGGCCGCGGAGCAGGAGGGCGACGACAAGCTCGCCGCCGCCGTCGCCGCCAACGAGGCGAACAAGGGCAAGGAGAGCGCCGTCGGCTCGCTCATCAACGCCCGCGGCGCCAACGCTCCGCAGGACTCGTCCGGCGCCTCGACCGCGGGGGCCACGGCCACCGCCACCCAGGTCCGGAACATCGTCTTCGCCTGCGACGCCGGCATGGGCTCGTCCGCGATGGGCGCCTCGGTGCTGCGGAACAAGATGAAGAAGGCGGGCTTCGAGGACGTCACGGTCACCAACAAGGCGATCGCGGCTCTCGAGGACGACGTGGACCTGGTCATCACCCAGGCCGAGCTCACGGAGCGCGCCCGCCAGCGCACCCCGGGCGCCATCCACGTCTCCGTGGACAACTTCATGAACAGCCCGAAGTACGACGAGGTCGTCTCGCTGGTCGCGGAGCAGCACGGCAAGTAGTACGCCAACCATTCGGAGGGAACCCGTAGGGTGCGACAGAGCGGACACGCTCCGCTCGCCCCTGCGGGTTCCCTCGCTGTCAGCACCTCCACGGAAGGACGCACCCCATGAGCGACGTGCTCACCATCGGACAGATCGACGCCTCCGGCACCGCCACCACGAAGGAGGCCGCCATCAAGGAGGCCGCCGACATGCTGGTCGGCGTCGGCGCGGTCACCCCCGCCTACTACGAGGCCATGCTCGCCCGCGAGGCGACCGTCTCGACCTACATGGGCAACCTGCTCGCCATCCCGCACGGGACGAACGACGCGAAGGACGAGATCCGCTCCTCCGCCCTCTCGTTCGTGCGCTACGCGCAGCCGATCGACTGGGACGGCAACGAGGTGCGCTTCGTCGTCGGAATCGCCGGCGTCGACAACGAGCACCTCGAGATCCTCTCCAAGATCGCGATCATCTTCTCGGAGGAGGACGAGGTGCAGAAGCTCCTCGACGCCCCGGACGCGCAGTCGCTCTACAGCCTGCTGGGCGAGGTCAACTCCTGATGCCCACCGCCGTCCACTTCGGCGCAGGCAACATCGGCCGCGGCTTCGTCGGCCTGATCCTGCACGGCGCCGGCTACGAGCTCGTCTTCGCCGACGTCAACTCCGAGCTGATCGGCCGCCTCGCCGCCGCCGACAGCTACGAGGTGCACGAGGTGGGGGAGGAGGCGGCTACGCACGTCGTCGACCGCTTCCGCGCGATCGACTCGGCCGTCGACGAGGAGGCGCTCGTCCGCGAGATCGCCGCCGCCGACATCGTCACCACGGCCGTCGGCCCGAACATCCTGAGCTTCGTCGCCCCGTTGATCGCGAAGGGCCTCGCCGCCCGCGACGAGTCGGCGCCGCGGCTGGCGGTCATGGCCTGCGAGAACGCGATCAACGCGACCCGCCTGCTGCAGACCGAGGTCGCCGCGAACCTCGGCGCGGACGAGTGGGAGCGCCTGCGCACCCGCGCCGTCTTCGCCGACACCGCGGTGGACCGCATCGTCCCCAACCAGGACCCGGGCCAGGGCCTGGACGTGACGGTGGAGAGCTTCTTCGAGTGGGTCGTCGACCGCACTCCGTTCGAGGGCACCGAGCCGGAGATCCCGGGCGCGACCTGGGTCGACGACCTCGAGCCCTTCATCGAGCGGAAGCTCTTCACGGTGAACACCGGCCACGCGACGGCCGCCTACACCGGTTTCGCGGCCGGAGCGCACAAGCTCTCCGACGCGCTCGCGATGCCCGAGGTGCACGACGCGGTGAAGGCCGCGCTCGAGGACACCAAGGCGCTCATCGTGGCCAAGCACGGCTTCAGCGACGAGGAGCAGCAGGCCTACCTCGAGAAGACGCTGAAGCGCTTCGCCAACCCCTACCTGACCGACACGGTCGACCGGGTGGGGCGCCAGCCGCTGCGGAAGCTGTCGCGGCACGAGCGCTTCATCGGACCGGCTGCCGAGCTCGCCGAGCGCGGGCGGACGCCCGAGGGCCTGCTCGCCGCGATCGGCGCCGCGCTGCGCTTCGACGTGCCCGAGGACCCGCAGAGCGTGGAGCTCCACGCGAAGCTGGCCGCGCTCAGCCCGGAGGAGTTCGTGGCGGAGGTCACCGGCCTCGCACCCGAGCACCCTCTCTTCGACCGGGTGGTGGCGGTCGTCCGCGGCTAGGCCCACGGCCGCACGGCGGTGAACGACGACGAGGTCCCCTGCTTCCCGCGGGGGACCTCGTCGTCGTCTGCGGCGGCTCGGGCGGAGCGCTAGAACAGCCGCCAGCGGGTGAGCGGCCAGGCCACGGCGAAGACGCGTCCGGTGACCCTGTCGATCGGCACGGTCTTCACGCACGTGTCGATCGGCCCGCCGGCGCCGCGGCACTCGCCGAGCGAGTCGTTGGAGTTCGACCGGTGGTCCCCCAGGACGAAGAGGGAGCCCTCGGGGACCGTGTACTCGTCGAAGCAGCGCAGGGACGCGGGGCTCGTCGTGCAGTCGAGGGTCCCGGGGGTGAAGGGGAAGTCCTCGAAGACGTAGGACTCGTCGAGCGGCTTCCCGTCGACCAGCACATGCCCCTCGGCGTCGCAGCAGGAGACGGTGTGGCCCCCCTCGGCGATCAGCCGCTTGACGAGGAACTCCTCGTGCGAGGGGCCGATGCTGGTGACGTCCCCGAAGGTCTTCACGATCTCGGAGAGGGGGCTGCCGGCCTCGTCGCTCGCCCCCCAGTCGGCGTCGCGCGAGAAGACGACGATCTGCCCCTCCTCCGGCCCGCCCTGGAGCGCGAGGGTGCGGTCGACCAGGATGCGGTCGCCGAAGAACCCGCCGCCCTGGAGGGTGTTCTCCATGGAGCCGGTCGGCACCGTGTACACCTTCACGAAGAAGGTCTGCACCAGGGCGATGACCGCGATCGCCGCCAGGACCGTCACCACCGGGTGCGAGTACCAGCTCCGCCTCGCGGTCGCGGACCTCGTCGTGCGCGCCATGTGCTCTCCCTCCGGCTCGACGGAGCCAGCCTAGGCGGCGACGGACGCGGGGCCCGGCAGGGGGCGCGCGTCAGGCGCGGAGGCGGAGGCGGGGAGCGACACGCCCGAGGTGGCGGAGCGGCCGGGATTCGCGTAGCATCGACCCTTGGTGTTTTGCGCGTGCTCCGGCATGCCCGCGAACCCCGATCCGGGCTCTCGCCCGGTGGTGGCTCGTCGCGGAAACATTCGCACGACCAGTACACACACTACTTCCGAACGACAGTGAGGCTATGGCCAAAAAAGACGGTGTCATCGAAATCGAAGGTGCGGTTGTCGAGGCGCTCCCCAACGCGATGTTCCGCGTGGAGCTGACCAACGGACACAAAGTTCTCGCCCATATCTCGGGCAAGATGCGTCAGCACTACATCCGGATCCTCCCCGAGGACCGGGTGATCGTGGAGCTGAGCCCCTACGACCTGACCCGCGGCCGGATCGTCTACCGCTACAAGTAGACGTTCGCTCCGCTGACGTTCGCGACGTGCGTGTCCTGTAAGGAACGGCCCCGGCATCCGCCGGGAGCACGACGCCAGCGAAAACAAGGACAAGAACAATGAAGGTCAACCCCAGCGTCAAGCGCATCTGCGACCACTGCAAGATCATCCGCCGCCACGGCAACGTGATGGTCATCTGCAGCAGCAACCCCCGCCACAAGCAGCGCCAGGGCTAGTCCCGCTGCTTCCGCGAGGGAGCGCAGGGGCGGCGTGCCGCCCCCACTGCACAACTGAACACACCCGCAGCACCAGAAATCGCGCAGCACTCCGGCGACCCCGGGGTGGACGGCGAGGACACCTTCGGTCGGAGGCCGAGGCACCGGTGCTGCTTCACACCTCCACTCACTCACAGGAGAAGCCACAATGGCACGTCTGGCAGGAGTAGACATCCCGCGCGAGAAGCGCGTGGAGGTCGCACTGACCTACATCTACGGTGTCGGCCGCACTCGCGCGCTCAAGACCCTGAGCGACACCGGGATCGACGGCAACATCCGCGTCAAGGACCTCAGCGACGACCAGCTCGTCTCGCTCCGCGACTACATCGAGGGCAACTACAAGGTGGAGGGAGACCTCCGCCGCGAGGTCGCCGCCGACATCCGCCGCAAGGTCGAGATCGGCTCGTACGAGGGCATCCGCCACCGTCGCGGCCTCCCGGTCCGTGGACAGCGCACCAAGACGAACGCGCGCACCCGCAAGGGACCCAAGCGCACCGTCGCCGGCAAGAAGAAGGCCGGCCGCAAGTAACGCGGGCGACACGGACCTAGAGGAGATACAGAATTGGCTACCCCCAAGTCGGCCGCGCGCAAGCCGCGCCGCAAGGAGAAGAAGAACATCGCTGTGGGCCAGGCCCACATCAAGTCGACGTTCAACAACACCATCGTCTCGATCACCGACCCCTCCGGGGCCGTCATCAGCTGGGCCTCGTCCGGTGGAGTCGGCTTCAAGGGCTCGCGCAAGTCGACGCCGTTCGCCGCTCAGCTCGCCGCCGAGTCGGCCGCGCGCCAGGCTCAGGAGCACGGCATGAAGAAGGTGGACGTCTTCGTGAAGGGCCCCGGCTCGGGTCGTGAGACCGCGATCCGCTCGCTCCAGGCCGCCGGCCTCGAGGTCGGCTCGATCAACGACGTCACCCCGCAGGCGCACAACGGCTGCCGCCCGCCCAAGCGTCGTCGCGTCTAAGCAGCACTCGCAGCCGTCGGTCGGCCGCACGAACCGCCTCCGGGCGGCACGTGCGGCCGACCGGCGGATCGCGCATTTCTTTCACAACTCCACACCTCGCAAACGCACGTGTCATATAGCGGACACGTGATCGAAAGGAATCATCAGTGCTTATCGCACAGCGTCCGACGCTCACCGAGGAGAACATCTCGGAGTTCCGTTCCCGCTTCGTCATCGAGCCTCTCGAGCCCGGCTTCGGCTACACGCTCGGCAACTCGCTGCGTCGCACCCTGCTGTCCTCCATCCCCGGCGCCGCTGTCACCAGCATCCGGATCGACGGAGTCCTGCACGAGTTCACGACCGTCCCGGGCGTCCGCGAGGACGTCACCGAGATCATCCTGAACATCAAGGGACTCGTCGTCTCCTCCGAGCACGACGAGCCGATCACCGCCTACCTGCGCAAGCAGGGAGCCGGCCAGGTCACCGCCGCGGACATCTCGGCTCCGGCCGGTGTCGAGATCCACAACCCGGAGCTCGTCATCGCCACGCTGAACGACAAGGCGAAGTTCGAGCTCGAGCTCACCATCGAGCGAGGCCGTGGCTACGTCTCGGCGACCCAGAACCGCAGCGAGTTCTCCGAGGCCGGCCAGATCCCGGTCGACTCGATCTACTCGCCCGTGCTGAAGGTCACCTACCGCGTCGAGGCCACCCGTGCCGGCGAGCGCACCGACTTCGACCGCCTGGTCGTGGACGTGGAGACGAAGGCGGCGATCTCGCCGCGCGACGCCATCGCCTCCGCCGGACGCACGCTGACCGAGCTGTTCGGTCTCGCCCGCGAGCTGAACAACGCGGCCGAGGGCATCGAGATCGGCCCCGCGCCGGTCGACGCGGTCCTCTCGACCGAGCTGTCCATGCCCATCGAGGACCTCGACCTCTCGGTGCGCAGCTACAACTGCCTCAAGCGCGAGGGCATCAACAACGTCAATGAGCTCGTCGCCCTCTCGGAGACGCAGCTCATGAACATCCGCAACTTCGGTCAGAAGTCGGTGGATGAGGTCAAGGAGAAGCTGACGGAGCTCGGCCTGTCGCTCAAGGACTCGGTCCCCGGGTTCGACGGCGCCCACTTCTACAGCTACGACGACGAGAGCATCTAGGTCCTCCGCTCCGGAGCCCCGGCTCCTCGCGTCCGACCTGCTGACACCCCTTTAGTACTGGAGTAAACCCATGCCCAAGCCCACCAAGGGCCCCCGCCTCGGAGGCGGCCCCGCACACGAGCGCCTGCTGCTGGCGAACCTGGCCGCGGCCCTGTTCACGCACAAGAGCATCAAGACGACCGAGACCAAGGCCAAGCGCCTTCGTCCGCTCGCCGAGCGCCTGGTGACCTTCGCCAAGCGCGGCGACCTGCACGCCCGCCGTCGCGTCCTCGCGACGATCGGCGACAAGTCGGTCGTCCACGAGCTCTTCACCGAGATCGCCCCGCTCGTCGCCGAGCGCGAGGGCGGCTACACCCGCATCACCAAGATCGGCCCCCGCAAGGGAGACAACGCGCCCATGGCCGTGATCGAGCTCGTCCTCGAGCCCGTCACGCCCAAGGCGAAGAAGTCGCGCACCACCACGGCGCCCGTGTCCGCTCCGGTGGACGAGGCCCCCGCCGAGGAGACCACTGCCGAGGAGACCACTGCCGAGGAGACCCCCGTCGAGGAGGCGCCCGTGCAGGACGCTCCCGTCGAGGACGCCGCGCAGGACGCTCCGGTCGAGGAGACCGGCGCGACCAAGTAGTCACGCCCCCTCTGCCGAGAGCCCTCCGCCCCTCCGGGGCGGGGGGCTCTCGTCGTACCCCGAGGTGGAGTGGCGCGAAGCGTCGCTTACGATGGCACGGTTGCGCTCGTCGGGTGCGGCCGCGTCACGACCGGCGCTCCCGGGGTCCGCCCCGACGATCCTCGGAGGACTCCTGTGCGACTGCGATCCTCGGCCGCTGCGGCGCTCCTCGCCCTGTCCCTCGCGGTCGGAGTGAGCGGCTGCGCCTCCGGCGACGTGATCGACGTGCCGGAGTCGGCGGGCGTCGCGAGCGCCACCCCGGTGCCGTCGGCCGCACCGTCCGTGCCGTCCGTGCCGTCGAGTGATCCGGCGGGAGAGGGCGTGGACTGCGCGAGCGCGCTCCCCGCCTCCCTGGTCGAGCAGGAGGCCGGCCTGACGGCGGGCGCCGTGGCGCTCACCGCCGCGGGCGACACGTGCTCCTACGCCGTCGACGGCGGCGACCCGGCCGTCGTGCTGACGCTGCACCGCGGGCCCCTCGTCGAGACCTTCACCGGTGCGGGCGAGGCGCTCGGTGCGGTGCCGGTCTCGCTGGGCACGGCCGCCTACTGGGTGCAGGGCATCGCCTCCGCCCCCTCCGAGCTGGCCGTCCTCGCGGGCGGCTGGGAGGCGCGGATCGTCTCCTCGGTCGGCGAGCAGTCGACGCTGGTCGGCTGGGCGGTCTCGGCCCTGGCGAGTGTCGACGTCCCGCTCGCGGTCGCCTGAGCCGTGACCGCGGCCCGCTCTAGACTCGTCTGATGCTCCACCGCGTCCGCCTCGACCTGGCCTACGACGGCTCGCACTTCTCCGGCTGGGCGAAGCAGCCGGGCCTGCGCACCGTGCAGGGGGTGCTCGAGGAGTCCCTCGCCCTGGTGCTGCGCTCCGAGCAGCACCCGACAGTGACGGTCGCCGGGCGCACCGACGTCGGCGTCCACGCCAGCGCGCAGGTCGCCCACGTCGACCTCACCCCCGAGCAGTGGGGCCGCATCAGCAGCGGTCGGCGCCGACCGGGGGAGGAGCCGTTCCCGCCCGCGTCGATCCTCGAGCGGCGGCTCCGCGGGATCCTCGGGCAGTACACCGACGTCTCGGTGCACCGGGTGACGGAGGCGCCGGAGGGGTTCGACGCGCGGTTCTCGGCGCGCTGGCGGCGGTACGAGTACCGGCTGGCCGACGCCTCCTCGATGCGCCACCCGCTCGAGCGCACCTACACCACCTGGATCACCGACTCCCTCGACCTCGACGCGATGTCGGCCGCGGCCCGCTCCCTCCTGGGCCTGCACGACTACGCGTCGTTCTGCCGCGCCCGGGTGGGGGCCACCACCATCCGGAGCCTGCTCGACTTCACCTGGGAGCGCGACGCCGACGGAGTCCTGCACGCCCACCTGCGCGCGGACGCCTTCTGCCACAGCATGGTGCGGGCCCTCGTGGGAGCGTGCGTCGCGGTCGGCGCCGGGAAGCTCGAGGCGGGGGCGGTCCCGCTGCTCCGGGACGCCGCCCGGCGGACCAACGCGTTCGCGGTGATGCCGGCCCGCGGCCTCATCCTCCGCGAGGTCGACTACCCCGAGGACGACGCGCTCGCCGAGCGCGCCCTGCTCACCCGGGCGAAGCGCACCGTGCGGACCGAGGGGCCGGACCTCGAGGACTCGGAGTGAGCCGGGGGTGCTCGACCGCGCCCCGCGCCCCGTGGCGGCTCGGGCCGCACCTGCTGCCACCGCAGCCGGAGCCCCTGCCGCCAGGATCCGTGCTTGGCCGCACGGGGGCTTTGCTGTAATGTCGACCCTTGGTGTTTTCGGCCGTGTGCCGAGCGCCCGAAGTTGAGCCCTCCACCGGATCGGTTCGGCCCCTCGCGGGTCGAACGGCCACGGAGCGGGATCCACGAACACCTCACTCCGACCAGAAAGCAGCACTCACGTGACTCGCACTTTTTCTCCGAAGCCGGCTGACGTCCAGCACGACTGGATCGTCATCGACGCGTCCGACGTCGTGCTCGGCCGTCTCGCCACCCACGCCGCGGCGCTCCTGCGCGGCAAGCACAAGGCCACCTTCGCGCCGCACATGGACATGGGCGACTTCGTCATCATCGTCAACGCGGAGAAGGTCGCCCTCACCGGCCAGAAGCTCCTCCAAAAGAAGGCCTACCGCCACTCCGGCTACCCGGGCGGCCTCTCGGCCACCACGTACGCCGAGCTCCTCGAGAAGAACCCGGTCCGCGCCGTCGAGAAGGCCATCCGCGGCATGCTCCCCAAGAACTCCCTCGGCCGCGCCCAGCTGCGCAAGCTGAAGGTCTACACGGGATCCGAGCACCCCCACGCGGCCCAGCAGCCGCAGGCGTACGCCTTCACCCAGGTCGCCCAGTAGGCTCCGGCCCTCCCCGACACCCCAGACTTCGAAGACAAAGGATCACCTACACCGTGGCGAAGATCGCAGACCAGATCGACGTGGCTCCCGAGAGCTACTCCACCGAAAGCCCGGCCACCGAGGCGTCCACGACGCCCCGCGCCGTCCTCAACGTCTCCGGCGCAGCCGTGGGCCGACGCAAGCAGGCCATCGCCCGCGTGCGCCTCGTCCCCGGCAACGGCGGCATGACCGTCAACGCCCGCGAGTTCGCGGAGTACTTCCCCAACAAGCTGCACCAGCAGCTGATCACCGACCCCTTCAAGGTGCTCGACCTGATCGGCTCCTACGACGTGGTCGCCAAGATCACCGGCGGCGGCCCCTCCGGCCAGGCCGGCGCGCTGCGCCTCGCCATCGCCCGTGCGCTCAACGAGATCGACCGCGAGAACAACCGCGCGATCCTGAAGAAGGCGGGCTTCCTGACCCGCGACGCCCGCGTCATCGAGCGCAAGAAGGCCGGTCTCAAGAAGGCCCGCAAGGCGTCCCAGTTCTCGAAGCGCTAGTCGACGCGGCCTGACGGCCGCACGACCAGCAGCTCGAGAAGGGACTGCGCACCATGCCGCGCCTGTTCGGAACAGACGGCGTCCGTGGCCTCGCGAATCGCGAGGTCACGGCCGACCTGGCTCTCGGCCTCGCCCAGGCGGCCGCCCGTGTACTCGGAGCGGCCGCCCGGGCCGAGGGCCGTCGGCCCGTCGCTGTGCTCGCCCGCGACCCCCGCATCTCCGGTCAGTTCATCGGAGCCGCGGTCGCGGCGGGTCTCGCGAGCGCGGGAGTCGACGTGCTCGACGCCGGCGTCATCCCGACGCCCGCCACCGCCTACCTCATCGCCGACGAGAACGCCGACTTCGGCGTGATGATCTCGGCCTCGCACAACCCCGCCGCCGACAACGGCATCAAGTTCTTCGCCGCCGGCGGACGCAAGCTCCCGGACGAGCTCGAGAACCGCATCGAAGCGGCCCTCGGAGTCCCCCCGCTCACGCCGACCGGAGCCGACGTCGGCCGCATCACCCGGTTCTCCGACGCGGAGGACCGCTACGTCCTCCACCTGCTCGGATCCCTCGAGGGCACCCGGCTCGACGGCCTGCACGTGGTCATCGACTGCGCGCACGGCGCCGCCGCCGGCATCTCGCCCCAGGTGTTCACCGACGCCGGAGCGACCGTCACCGTCATCGGCAACGACCCCGACGGCCTCAACATCAACGACGGCGTGGGCTCGACCCACCTCGACAACGTCGCCGACGCCGTCCGCGCAGCCGGCGCCGACATCGGCATCGCCCACGACGGCGACGCCGACCGCTGCCTCGCGGTGGACGCCGAGGGCCGCATCGTCGACGGCGACCAGATCATGGCGATCCTCGCGACCGCCATGGCCCGCCGCGGCGCCCTCCGCGACGACGTCCTCGTCGCCACCGTCATGAGCAACCTCGGCCTCAAGCTCGCCATGCGCGACGCCGGCATCCGCGTCATCGAGACCGCGGTCGGCGACCGCTACGTCCTCGAGGCGATGAACGACGGCGGCTACTCGCTCGGCGGGGAGCAGTCCGGCCACGTCATCATGAGCCGCTACGCCACCACCGGCGACGGCGTCCTCACCGGGCTCCAGCTCGCGGCCGAGATGGCCCGGACCGGCCGCACGATCGCCGACCTGGCCGCCGTCATGTCCGTCTTCCCGCAGACCCTCGTCAACGTGCGCGGCGTCGACCGCGAAGGCGTCCGCGACGACGAGGTCATCGCCTCCGCCGTCGCCGACGCCACCGCCGAGCTCGGCAGCGACGGCCGCGTGCTCCTGCGCCCCTCCGGCACCGAGCCGATGGTGCGCGTCATGGTCGAGGCGAAGACCCAGGAGACGGCCGACCGCCTCGCCGAAACGCTCGCCGCGGTCGTGCTCGAGAGGCTGCGCTCTTAAGGAGCCGCTCCCTGCGCGGCTCTTCGCGGTCGGCTCGACGAGGTGGTTGCGCGGGTGGAGCGGGTTGCGTTCGCCGCGGGGGAATCGCTTGGCACGCGATTCCCTCGACGGCTGTGTTCATTGAGGAGCCGCTCCCTGCGCGGCTCTTCGCGGTCGGCTCGACGAGGTGGTTGCGCGGGTGGAGCGGGTCGCGTTCGCCGCGGGGGAATCGCTTGGCACGCGATTCCCTCGACGGCTGTGTTCATTGAGGAGCCGCTCCCTGCGCGGCTCTTCGCGGTCGGCTCGACGAGGTGGTTGCGCGGGTGGAGCGGGTCGCGG
>NZ_PSUG01000058.1:12216-20451 GCF_002931755.1 Rathayibacter sp. AY2B3
CGCGATTCCCTCGACGGCTGTGTTCATTGAGGAGCCGCTCCCTGCGCGGCTCTTCGCGGTCGGCTCGACGAGGTGGTTGCGCGGGTGGAGCGGGTCGCGGTCGCCGCGGGGGAATCGCTGGGCACGCGATTCCCTCGACGGGTCGTGGGGGGTGCAGCTCCCTGCGCGGAGCCGCGGCGAGCGCGGGCGCGGTCAGATCTTGCGGAGGAGGACCGAGGAGACGGTGTGGTCCGCCTGCTTGCGCAGGACGAGGCTCGCGCGGGAGCGGGTGGGGCGCACGTTCTGCAGCAGATTCGGCTCGTTGATCGCTGCCCAGATGCTCCGCGCGCGCCCGCGGGCCTCGTCCGGGCTGAGCGCCGCGTAGCGGTGGAAGTAGGAGTTCGGATTCGCGAAGGCACCCTGCTGCAGGGTGAGGAAGCGCTCCTCGTACCAGCGCGCGATGTCACTGGTCCGGGCGTCGACGTACACGGTGAAGTCGAACAGGTCGCTCACCGCCAGGCCGTGTCCGGGCACCGGCGGCTGCAGCACGTTCAGGCCCTCGACGATCAGCACGTCCGGCCGCCGCACGACGATCTCGGCGTCGGGGACGATGTCGTAGGAGAGATGCGAGTAGAACGGCGCGCGCACCTCCGCGGCCCCGCCTTTCACCTCCGAGACGAAGCGGAGCAGCGCCCGCCGGTCGTACGACTCCGGGAAGCCCTTGCGGCTCATCAGACCGCGGCGCTCCAGCTCGCGGTTGGGCAGCAGGAAGCCGTCGGTGGTCACCAGCTCGACGCGGGGAGTGTCCTCCCATCGGGCGAGCAGCTCGCGCAGCAGGCGCGCGATCGTCGACTTGCCCACCGCGACCGACCCTGCGACGCCGATCACGAACGGAGTCGGCTGCGCGCGCTCCCCGAGGAACGTGCTCGTCGCGCGGTGCAGGTGCCGCGCGCCACCGGCGTACAGGCTCAGCAGGCGCGAGAGCGGCAGGTAGACCTCCGCGACCTCGGTGAGGCTCAGCCGGTCGCCCAGGCCCCGCAGCTGCACGACCTCGGTCTCCGACAGCGGCAGCTCCGTCGTGCGGGCGAGCTCGGCCCAGTCGGAGCGGACGATCTCGACGAAGGGGGAGGGGTGCGCGTCGCGCGCGGGATCGCGAGGAGACGACGGCATGGGGACCGATCCTAGCGTCCGCCCCGCCGGACGCCGGACGCCGCGGGAGGCGTCTCCGCGCCGCTTAGAATCGAGCGCATGTGTGGAATCGTTGGATACGTCGGTGAGCGCGACAGCCTGGCCGTGCTGCTCGGGGGCCTGAAGCGTCTGGAGTACCGCGGCTACGACTCGGCCGGCGTGGCCGTGATCGACGCCGACGGACAGCTCGACAGCCGCAAGCGCTCGGGCAAGCTCAGCGTCCTGGTCGACGACCTCGAGGCGCACCCGCTGGCCGAGGGCACCACGGGCATCGGCCACACCCGCTGGGCGACGCACGGCGGCCCGACCGACCGCAACGCCCACCCCCACCTGGCGGACGACGGCCGGCTCGCTGTCATCCACAACGGCATCATCGAGAACTTCCAGCCGCTCAAGGAGCAGCTGCTCGCCGAGGGCGCCGTCTTCGAGAGCGAGACCGACACCGAGGTCGCCGCGCACCTGATCGCCCGCGAGTACCGCCGCACCGGCGACCTCGTGCTCGCCTTCCAGGCCGTCGTCGCGCACCTCGAGGGCGCGTTCACCCTGCTCGCCCTGCACCAGGACCAGCCCGGCGTGGTCGTCGGCGCGCGCCGCAACTCGCCGCTCGTGATCGGCCTGGGCGACGGGGAGAACTTCCTCGGCTCGGACGTCGCGGCGTTCGTCGAGTTCACCCGCCGCGCGGTCGCCATCGGGCAGGACCAGATCGTCACGATCACCCCCGAGCTCGTTACGGTGACCGACTTCTTCGGGAACCCCGTCGAGACCGAGCCGTTCGAGATCGCCTGGGACGCGTCGGCGTCCGAGAAGGGCGGCTGGTCGAGCTTCATGGCGAAGGAGATCACCGAGGGCCCCGAGGCCGTCGCCAACACGCTCCGCGGTCGCATCCACGAGGGCGCGATCACGCTGCCCGAGCTCGACGCGCTCGGCCCGGTGCTGACGGAGATCGACCGCATCACGATCATCGCCTGCGGCACGGCCGCCTACTCCGGCATGGTCGCCAAGTACGCGATCGAGAAGTGGGCGCGCGTCCCCGTCGAGGTCGAGCTCAGCCACGAGTTCCGCTACCGCGACCCGGTGCTCACCCCGCGCACCCTCGTCGTCTCGATCAGCCAGTCCGGCGAGACCATGGACACGCTGATGGCGGTCAAGTACGCCCGGGAGCACGGCGCGAAGACGCTCTCCGTCTGCAACACGCAGGGCGCGACGATCCCACGCGAGTCGGACGCCGTGCTCTACACGCACGCGGGGCCGGAGGTGGCGGTCGCCTCGACCAAGGCCTTCGTCGCCCAGATCGCGGCGCTCTACCTCTTCGGGCTGCACCTGGCCGCGGTGCGCGGAGCCGCCTCCACCGAGCTCGTCGCCTCTCAGGCGGCCCAGCTCGCCGCGATCCCGGAGAAGCTCTCCCGCGTGCTCGACGCCTCCGACGACATCGCCCAGCTGGCCGGTTGGATGGCCGACACCCGTGCGGTGCTGTTCCTCGGCCGCCACGTCGGCTACCCGGTGGCGCTCGAGGGCGCGCTGAAGCTCAAGGAGCTCGCCTACATCCACGCCGAGGGCTTCGCGGCGGGCGAGCTCAAGCACGGCCCGATCGCGCTGATCGAGCCGGGCCAGGTCGTCTTCGTGATCGTGCCGAGCCCGAGCGAGTCGTACGAGCTGCAGCGCAAGGTGATCTCGAACATCCAGGAGATCAAGGCCCGCGGCGCCCGCGTCATCGCGATCGCGGAGCAGGGCGACACGGCCGCGATCCAGATCGCCGACGAGGTCGTGCCGATCCCGCTCGCCGACCCGCTGTTCGAGCCGCTGCTCGCCGTCACCCCGCTGCAGATGTTCGCGATGGAGCTCGCCGCCGCCAAGGGCCTCGACGTCGACCAGCCGCGCAATCTCGCCAAGTCGGTCACGGTCGAGTGATCGAGCCGTGATCGTGGGGATCGGGGTGGACGTGGTGGACCTCGCGCGCTTCGAGCGCTCGCTGACGCGCACTCCCCGGCTCCGCGACCGGCTGTTCGCCGAGAGCGAACGCTCGCTGCCCGTCGCCTCGCTGGCGGGCCGCTTCGCCGCCAAGGAGGCGCTGATCAAGGCGCTCGGCGATTCCGTGGGCGCCCGCTGGCACGACATGGTCGTCGAGCGGGACGAGCACGGGAATCCGTCCTTCGCGCTGCACGGCCCGGCTCGGGCGGCCGCGGAGGCGCGGGGGATCACGCGCGTGCACCTCTCGATGACGCACGACGCCGGCGTGGCCTGCGCGTTCGTGGTGGCCGAATCGTGAGCGCTCCCGCGTCGTACCGCGAGGCGGTGATCGACGTCGACGCGATGGCGGCGAACGCCGCGCGCCTGCGCGAGCTCACCGGCGCCCGCCGGCTCATGGCCGTCGTGAAGGCCAACGGCTACGGTCACGGCGCTCTGGCCGCGGCGCAGGCGGCGCTCGACGGCGGCGCGGACGCCCTCGGCACCGCGGAGCTGCGGGAGGCCGTGGCCCTGCGCGAGGCCGGCGTCGTCGCTCCGATCCTCTGCTGGCTGCACGACCCCGGCGAGGACTTCGACGCGGCGCTCGAGCACTCGATCGACGTCGCCGTCTCCTCCGTCGACCAGCTCGACACGCTCGCGCAGTCGGCGGAGGACCGCGGCGTGCGCGCCGCCGTGCAGCTCAAGGTCGACACGGGCCTCAGCCGCAACGGCGCCGCGGAGGAGGAGTGGCCGCGCCTGGCGGAGGCGCTCGCCCGCCACGGCGCGCGCGGCACCGTCCACCTCACCGGGCTCTTCTCGCACCTGTCCAACACCTCGCGCGAGGACGACCTCGCCCAGCTCGCGCTCCTCCGCCGCGCCGAGGCCGTGCTGGCCGCGCACGGGGTGCAGGCGCCGGTCCTGCACCTCGCGGCGACGGCGGCGGCGCTGCGCCTCCCGGAGGCCCGCCTCGACATGGTGCGCAGCGGCATCGCCCTCTACGGGCTCTCGCCGTTCGAGGACGAGACCTCGCTGCAGCTCGGTCTCGTCCCGGCGATGACGCTGCAGGGCCGCGTCGCCGGCGTCCGCCGCGTGCCCCACGGGACCGGCGTGAGCTACGACTACACCTGGCGTGCCGAGGGCGGGACGACCCTCGCGCTCGTGCCGTTCGGCTACGCGGACGGCATCCCGCGCAGCGCCTCCGGTGTCGCGGAGGTCTCGATCGGCGGCCGCCGCCACCGGATCGCCGGGCGGGTCGCGATGGACCAGTTCGTCGTCGACGTGGGGGATGAGAGCGTCGCGACGGGCGACCCGGTGACGCTCTGGGGCGACCCGACGACCGGTGTCCCGTCGGTCGACGAGTGGGCGCGGTGGTGCGGCACCATCAACTACGAGCTGGTCACCCGGCTCGGGCCGCGCGTCCAGCGGCGGCTGCTGAGCGCGGCGGACGGCCGTGCCTGAGCGCTCCTGGTTCGCGGACCGCGTCGTCGAGGTCGCCGACCCGGAGGCCATGGCGGAGCTGGGCCGCGAGCTCGGCCGAGTGCTGCGTGCGGGCGACCTCCTGGTGCTGACGGGGCCGCTCGGGGCGGGCAAGACCACCTTCACGCGCGGGCTCGGCGAGGGGCTCGACGTCCGAGGCCCCGTGACGAGCCCCACCTTCGTGATCGCCCGCACGCATCCGCCGCTGCACGACGGGCCGCCGCTCGTGCACGTCGACGCCTACCGCGTGGGCTCGCCGGTCGAGCTCGACGACCTCGACCTCGACCTGGCGCGCTCGGTGGTCGTCGTGGAGTGGGGCGCCGGGATGCTGGACGGCGTCGCGGAGTCCTGGCTCGACGTGGTCATCGAGCGGCCGACCGCCGGCTCCGACGCCGAGGAGGGCGAGGAGCCGATCGAGCCGCGCACCGTCCGCTTCCGCGGCACCGGCTGGAGCTGAGCCCGCGGGTACCCTGGACGCGTGCTCCTCGCGATCGACACCTCCTCCGGAACCTCCGTCGCTGTCGTCGACTCCGCGGGCGCCGTGCGCTCGGAGCGCACCGAGACCGACACCATGCGCCACGCCGAGGTGGTCGGCCGGCTGATCCAGGAGGCGCTCGAGGCGGCCGGCGTCGCGCCCGCGGGCATCGAGGCGGTCGCCGTGGGCATGGGCCCCGGCCCCTTCACGGGCCTCCGGGTCGGGATCGCCGCTGCGCGGGCCTTCGCGCTCGGCCGCGGCGTGCCCACCCTCCCCGTGGTCTCCCACGACGCGATCGCGCTCGCCGCGCTGCGGCACGGGCGCGCGGCGGGCTTCCTCGTCGTCACCGACGCCCGCCGACGCGAGCTGTACTGGAGCGCGTACGGCGGGCTCGACGACCAGGGACTCCCCGTCCGCCTCGCCGGGCCCGGGCTGGACAAGCCGCCGGCCCTCCCGCATCCGGAGCTCCCGCGCCTGGAGGCCGAGTCGGTCTCCGCCGGCGAGCTCGGAGTCGTGGCAGCCCGCCTGCGCGCGGCCGGCCGCCCCGGCGCCGCGGACGAGCCCCTCTACCTGCGCTCGCCCGACGTCACGCTGTCGGCCGGCCCCAAGCGGGTGACCGCATGAGCGAGGCCGTGCTCCGCGACGCTCAGGCGGACGACCTCGACGCCGTCATGGCGATCGAGGAGTCCGAGTTCGCCGGTGACGCCTGGTCGCGCGGGATGATGGCGGAGGAGATCCGGAGCCGCCACACCCGGTACCTGGTGGCCGAGCAGGACGGCGAGGTGGTCGGCTACGCCGGGCTCCTCTGCCCCGTCGGCGCGCACGAGGGCGACGTGCAGACGATCGCGGTCGTCGCCCGGGTCCGCCGCACCGGCCTCGGCCGCCGCCTGCTGCGCGCGCTCCTCGAGGCGGCCCGCGAGCGCGGCGCCCGCGAGGTCTTCCTCGAGGTCCGCGCCGACAACCCCGCCGCGCAGACCCTCTACCGCTCGGAGGGCTTCGAGGAGATCGGCGTCCGCCCGGCCTACTACCAGCCCGACGGGGTGGACGCGATCGTGATGCGCCTGCCGCCGACCCCGACCCAGGAGACCCCGTGAGCACCGGACCCCTCGTCCTCGGCATCGAGACCAGCTGCGACGAGACGGGGATCGGCATCGTCCGCGGCACGACGCTGCTCTCGAACACCATCGCCTCCTCGATGGAGGAGCACGCCCGCTACGGCGGCGTCGTGCCCGAGGTGGCCGCCCGGGCGCACCTGGAGGCACTCGAGCCGGCCCTGCACGCGGCGCTCGCCGAGGCCGGTGTCGCGCTCGGCGACCTGGACGCGATCGCGGTCACCAGCGGACCGGGGCTCTCGGGCGCCCTCATGGTCGGCGTCGGAGCGGCGAAGGCGCTCGCGGTCTCGCTCGGCCTGCCGCTCTACGCCGTGAACCACCTCGTCGGCCACGTGGGAGCCGACGTCCTCCGCGCGGACGGCAGCGAGGGCAGCCCCGTCGAGGTGCCGACGATCGCGCTGCTGGTCTCGGGCGGGCACACCTCGCTCCTGCACGTGCGGGATCTGGTGTCGGACGTCGAGCTGCTCGGCGAGACGATCGACGACGCCGCCGGCGAGGCCTTCGACAAGGTGGCGCGCGTCCTGGGCCTGCCCTACCCGGGCGGACCGCAGATCGACCGGGTGGCGGCGGACGGGGATCCGAAGGCGATCCGCTTCCCCCGCGGGCTCAGCCTGCCGAAGGACCTCGAGCGCCACCGCTACGACTTCTCGTTCTCGGGGCTGAAGACCGCGGTCGCCCGCTGGGTCGAGAAGCGCCAGGATGCGGGCGAGGAGGTGCCCGTGGCCGACGTCGCGGCGAGCTTCCGCGAGGCGGTCGCCGACGTCCTGCTCACCAAGGCGCTCGCCGCGTGCCGCGACCGCGGCGTGCCGCGCCTCCTGCTCGGCGGCGGCGTGGTCGCCAACGCCCGGGTGCGCGCGCTGGCGGAGGAGCGGTGCGCGGCGGCGGGAGTGACCCTGCGGATCCCGGCGCTCTCGCTCTGCACCGACAACGGCGCGATGATCGCCGCGCTGGCGGCGCAGCTGATCGAGGCGGGGCATCCGCCGTCGGGGCTCGGCTTCGGCGCCGACTCGACCCTGCCGGTCACCGAGATCCAGGTCCGCTGAGGTCTCTACCGGGCGGTGGCCGGGGCGCGCAAGCGGCGCCCAGCTTTTTGACAGCCGGAACGTGGCACTGCCACTCTTGGCCGCATCCGCACGTTCCTGACCCTGGGGGATTCCATGACCACTCCGTACACGCCCGCGTCCGACCGCTACAACATCCTGGCGATCATCGGCTTCATCGCCTCGTTCTTCGTCTCCATCGTGGGCATCGTGCTGGGCTTCATCGCCCTGTCGCAGATCAAGCGCACGGGGGAGAAGGGCCGCGGCCTCGCCCTCGCCGCCGTCATCATCGGCTTCGTCGCGATCATCATCACCATCATCTCGTTCGTCGCGCTCTTCTCGATCGCGGCGACCATGCCCTCGACCGGGTACTGATCGACACGCCTCCGAGGCTCGGGGGCGCCCGCACCACCAGGAGGACACCGTGACCGACGACACCGCGCCCGGACCGCAGACCGGACCGGCGCCCGCGCCGTTCGCCCCTCCGCTCGGCGAGCCGTCGGCGGCCTACCCGCCGCCGACGGCCGCCGCCGATCCCTATCCCGGGCTCCCGCCCCGCCGCCCGCCGATGAATCCGCTCGCGGTCGCGGCTCTGGTGTGCGGACTGCTGGGCCTGGCGCCCGCCGCCATCGTCCTCGGCCACATCGGCTTCGCCCAGGCCGGACGCTCCGGACAGCGCGGCCGCGGTCTCGCGGTCGCCGGCTTCGTGCTGGGCTACCTCGCGATCGTCCTGGCGGTGGTCGCCTACCTCGCCTGGACGGCCTTCGTCGGCGACCTGCGCGACGACGGCTACCTGCCCGCGTGAGCGGACGGAACCCCTCCGCCGCCGCCGGGGTGCTGGCTAGACTCGCGCCATGAGCGACGACAGCACCCGTCCCGGCCCCGGCTCCGACGAGCAGCACGGCTCCGTCCCGGTCCCGCCGGCCCCGCCCGTCCCCCCGGCTCCGTCCGCTCACGCGGGCAGGTAGCCGTCGTCGCGCAGGTCGCCGACGAAGGCCGTCCAGGCGAGGTAGGCGACCAC
>NZ_PSUG01000059.1:0-19693 GCF_002931755.1 Rathayibacter sp. AY2B3
CACGAGCGGCTACAACACCGCGGGCGGCCGGGAGGTCGGGCCTACTCCTCGCCGAGGAGGCGGGAGAGGTAGCGGGCGACGGCGCGCACCGCGGTGATGTTGCCGGAGTAGTCCATCCGGATGGGTCCGAGCACGCCCAGGCGCGAGATCTGGCCGCCCGCGGTGTTGTAGCCGCTCGTGAGGACCGAGGTCTCCTGAAGGCCGAACGGCGCGTTCTCGCGGCCGATGCGCACCGAGATGCCCCGGGGGTCCGGAGTCATCTCGGCGAAGAGGCGCAGCAGCTCCACCTGCTCCTCGATCGCCTCGAGCACCGGGTAGATGCTGCCCGAGAAGTCCTCCTCGGTGCGGACGAGGTTCGCGGCGCCGGCCATGACCAGGCGGTCCTGCCGATTGGCGCCGACCTGCTCGAGCAGGGTCTGCACGATCGGCGTCAGCACCTGGCGCCGCTCGGGGCTGAAGCGCTCCGCGACGGATCCGAGCGTCTCGGCCGCCTGCTGGAGCCCCAGGCCGAGCACGGCCGTGTTGAGCTTCGCGCGGATCTCGCCGAGGAGCGCGTCGTCCACGTCCTCCGGGGTCTCGAGCACGCGCTGGTCGACGCGGCCGGTGTCGGTGATCAGCACCGAGAGGAGGCGGCGGGGAGCGAGGGCGACGAGCTCCACGTGGCGCAGCCGCGCGGCTCCGAACGACGGGTACTGCACGAGCGCGACGCTGTTGGTGAGCTGCGAGAGCAGGCGGACGGTCTTGACCAGCACCTCGTCGAGGTCCGGGCTCTGCCCGAGGAACGTCTCGATCGCCTGGCGCTGCGCGGAGGTGAGCGGGCGCAGGTCGGCGAGCTGGTCGACGAAGAGGCGGTAGCCCTTGTCGGTCGGCACGCGTCCGGAGGAGGTGTGCGGAGCCGCGATCAGCTCCTCCTCCTCCAGCTGGGCCATCTCGTTGCGGATGGTGGCGGCCGAGACGCCGAACGCGTGGCGCTCGACGATCGACTTGGAGCCCACCGGCTCCCGGTTCGCCACGTAGTCCTGCACGATCACGCGCAGCACCTGGAGACCGCGCTCCGTGACCATACGACCGACCTCCCGCCGGACTCCGAGTGCCCTCGGGCACGACCGTCTGCGGCGCTGAGGCCGCGCGGAGCCTGGCACTCCGCAACTCTGAGTGCCAATCATAACCGGGAGGCGGACCGCCCGGCGGGGTTGCGCGGGGATCGGCCGGGGTGCACTCCTGCAGGTCTGCGGGGAGGAGCCCCGTCATCCCCGAGAAGGAGGTCCCGCGCGGCCCGGTGCGCAGGGGGTCGCCGCATGCCACGATGGACGCCGAGCGCACGGGGGACGCCCGTCGCCGCCCTCGGAACGGAGACCATCATGTCGGCCACCCCTCCCCCGCCCCCCGTCTACGGGACCCCGGCTCCGCCGCTGAACCCGGCGGACGAGAAGACGTGGGCGATCGTCACGCACGTGACCGGCATCTTCTTCAGCTTCCTGCCCTCGCTGATCGTCTTCCTGGTCTTCAAGGGGCGCGGACCGTTCCTCGAGGCGCACGCCAAGACGGCCCTCAACTTCCACCTGACGACGCTGATCGCCTATGTCGCAGGAACGATCCTGTCCTTCGTGCTCGTCGGCTTCATCGTGTTCCTGGTCGTGCCGATCCTGGTGATCGTCTTCGCGATCATCGCCTCGGTGCGCGCCAGCGCGGGCGAGTACTACACGTACCCGCTCAGCATCCCGTTCTTCAAGTAGCCGCGGCACCGGGGCGGCCGTGCGCCCGCCGCCCCGGGATCCGGCCTCAGCCGTCGGTGAGGCGCCGCACGACCGCGTCGGCCAGCAGACGGCCGCGCAGGGTCAGCACGATCCGCCCCCGGAGCGCCGCCCGGCCGTCGACGAGGCCGTCGGCGATGAGCCCCGCCACCTCGCTGCGCCGACCGGCGTCGATCGAGTCGATCGGCAGCCCGTCAGCCAGGCGCGAGCGCAGCAGCACGTCCTCCACCCGCCGCGTGCCCGCGTCGAGGGTCTCCCGCCCGGCAGCGGGCGAGGCTCCGGCGCTCAGCCGGTCGGCGTAGGCCGCCGGGTGCTTCACGTTCCACCAGCGCACGCCCCCGACGTGGCTGTGCGCGCCGGGACCGACGCCCCACCAGTCGTGGCCGAGCCAGTACGAGAGGTTGTGCCGGGAGCGGTGCGCGTCGTCGCGCGCCCAGTTGCTGACCTCGTACCAGGAGTACCCGGCCGCGGCCAGGCGCGCGTCGGCGAGCTCGTACATGTCGGCGGTGAGGTCGTCGTCGGGGGTCGCGACCTCGCCGCGGCGGATCTGCCGGGCGAGCTTCGTGCCGTCCTCCACGATCAGGGCGTAGGCCGAGAGGTGGTCCGGCCGGTTGGCCAGCGCGGAGTCGAGCGACCGCTCCCAGTCGGCCAGGGACTCCCCCGGCGTGCCGTAGATGAGGTCGAGGCTGACCTGCAGGCCGGCCTCCCGCGCCCACTCGACCACGAGCGGGACCCTCTCCGGGTCGTGGGTGCGCTCGAGCGTGGCGAGGACGTGCGGCACGGCCGACTGCATGCCGAAGCTGACGCGGGTGAATCCCGCCTCGGCCAGCGCGCGGAGGTAGGCGGCGTCGACGGAGTCGGGGTTCGCCTCGGTGGTGATCTCGGCGTCGGGCGCGACCCCGAAGTGGGTGCGGAGGCCGTCCAGCATCCGCACCAGGTCGCCGGCGGGCAGCAGCGTGGGCGTACCGCCGCCGAAGAAGACCGTGCGGGCGGGGCGCCGGGGCAGGCCCGCGCGCTCGAGCACCTCGGCGCCGAGAGCCATCTCGGTGATCGCCTCGTCGGCGTAGTCCTGCTGCTTCGCCCCGCGGAGCTCCGTCGCCGTGTAGGTGTTGAAGTCGCAGTACCCGCAGCGGACCCGGCAGAACGGCACGTGCACGTAGAGGCCGAGGTCGCGCTGCTCCACGCCGTCGACGACGGACGCGGGCAGTCCGCCGTCGAGCGGAGCAGGATCGGCGATCGGGAGGGCGCTCCCCACGTCAGCTGACGCGCGCCGGCAGCAGCGCGCGCAGGTACTTGGCGACCTGGCGCTTCTGCACGGCGCGCAGCACCGGCGCGCCCAGGCGGTAGAGGCGGGTGGAGGGACGCGAGAAGACCCGGATGACGAGCCAGACCGAGTCGTCCGCGCGCTTCTCGACGACGAAGGACTCCTCGCCGCTCTCGGGGTGGCCCTCGAGAGTGCCGTAGGCGAAGCCGACCTGGTCGGGCTCGTCGACGACGTAGACCACGCGCACCGGGGCGTCGAAGACGCGGCCGAGCAGGGTCACGCGGAGCACAGCGGTCACGCCGGCGGTGATGTAGGGGGTGCCGTCGGGGGCGAAGTGCTCCTCCGTCGGCCGGCTGACGAGGTCGATCGGGGTGCCCGCGGCGTCGAAGTTGACGCCGGTGTACTGCACGCCGCTGCCGCTGGTGATGTCGGTCACCTCGATGCCGCTGCCGCGCTGCACGCCCCAGGTCATCAGGGAGGCTGTGGTGATGGCGAAGCGCTCGTCGCCCGAGCCGAGCCGGGCCTCGAAGCGCTCGGCCGTGAAGCCGTCCGGCGGGTACTCGAGCAGGTCGGGGGCCAGAGTGCCGCCGACGGCCGCGTAGGTGACCTGCGGCTGGCCCTCGAAGTTGGAGCGGCGGATGCTCACGTCCCGACCTTCTTCCCGGACTCCTCGAGCGCGGCGCGCGTCGAGTCCGCGCGCCGGGTGGTGCTGTCCATCCGACTCAGCGTATCCGACGCTCGCGGCGCGGAGCCGGGAGCGGACGACGAGGGCCCCCTCCCGCGCGAGCAGGAGGGGGCCCTCGTCGTCAGGCGCTGCGGGTCAGCTGCAGGGGGTCAGGTTCTTGACCGCCTTGGACAGCGTGCCCTCGCCTCCGAGGAGGACGACCTTCGTGGTCCCGCCGTCCCGGATGCCCTTCAGCACATCGACCGGAACGCAGGTCGGGGGAACCGTGAAGAGAGGGCTTCCCGCGTAGCCGGCGGCTGCTGCTCCGGCGAGTGCATCGGGGAAGTTCTCTCCGGTGGCCAGGAACACCGTCTTCGCTCCGCGGGGGAAGGCCGCCCGGTTGAGCTGCAGCGAGGTGTCGTAGCGGTCGACGCCACCGAGGCGGGTGACGACGGGGCCGCGCGGGACCGTCAGGGAGTTCTGGATGCCGGCGCTGACCGACAGCTCCGAGCCGGCGATGGTGAGCGCCGGAGGCCGGAGGCCGGTCAGGATCCCGACGGTGGTCGGGTCGGCCGCCGGGAGTCCGCCGTTGACGAGGACCACGGGCGCCTTGTTCTTGCCCGCGGCGGCAGCGGCGCTGAGCGCGTCGGGGAACTTCTCGCCGGTCGCGAGCCAGGCCCCCTTCGGCGAGCCGCCTCCGAAGGCGCTCTCGATGATCTTCCGCGACGTGTCGTAGCGGTCGGTGCCTCCGAGGCGGAAGACCCTCCCGTTCGCGTACTGGCCGAGGTCGGTGGCGAGGGCGTCGCTGACGCTGAGGTCGGAGCCGACGACGACGATCCGCTGGGGCTTGAGACGGGTGAGCTCGTCGCGGACGACCTGGCTCACCGAGTCGCGGTCGACCAGGAGGAGCGGGCCGCCCTCCTTCGCGGCGGCGGGTCCGGCGCTGAGAGCGTCGGGGAAGTTCGCGCCGGTGGCGATGTAGACGACGGGCACGCCGGGGGTGGTGAAGGTCACCTTCGAGATCTCGACGGCGGTGCCCTGGCGGTCGGTGCCCGCGAGGCGGACGACCTCCGGGCCGGTGCCCGAGGTCGGCGTCGGGGTGGGGGTGGTCGTCGACGGGACGACGCGCAGCGGCGCGCGCACGACGACGCCGGTGCCGGCCGGCTGCTCGCCGCCCCGGCTGAGGCCCTTCACCTCGACGGACGGCGCGCCGAGGGGCGACGTGTCGCTGAAGTTGAGGTAGCGGTCGAAGAACTCCTGCGTCGGGCGGATCGCGACGCCCCGTCCGCCCTCGACGACCGTGGGAGCGGCCTTCAGGCGGCCGCCGTCCTCCGTGCCGACCGTGGCGCTGAGGCCCGCGAGGTCGAAGAAGCCGGGGACGCCGGAGTCGAGGACGATGACGTCGCCCGCGCCGGCCTCGGTGACGGTGCCGCCGCCGGCCCAGAATTCGCCGCCGACGGCGCGGTCGGAGGAGGCGGACGTCGACAGGTCGAGGTCGGCATCCGTGGATCCGCTCGCGGCCGTCACCGCGAGGGTGGCGGAGAGGGCGAGGACGAAGCCGGTCCGGTCGACGCCGGCCGGAGCGTACGCGTCGTCCGCCTCGTCCTCGGCGCCGTTCAGGAGGAGCGAGAGCGAGGTGCCGCCGAAGGAGCCGGCGGCGCGCCCGATCGGGATCTCGATCGAGTTGGTGGCGGTGTCGACGACGGATTCGCCGCTCGCGAGGTCCGTCGCGGTGCTGCCCAGCCGCCACTCCACGACCCGGTAGCCGGGGTACGACCACTCGGTGAAGGTGTCGGGAGCGGTGGAGTCGGGCAGCTCGACGGTCAGCGTGGTCGCGTCTGCGGCCACCGGAAGCGGCACGTCGGTGCCGAATTGGGCGCTGTCCGACCAGAAGTAGGGCGCGGGCGCGACCGGGATCACCTTGTTCGCTGCGGAGGCCGGTCCCGCCGCCACCAGCGATCCCGCTGCGACGGCCGCGATGCTCGCGAGCGCCGCCCCCGTCCTGATCCAGCGCTTCCTCGTGCTCGTAGGCACCACGGACTACCACCCTTCGTCATGGTGGAGGACCGGTCGTCGACGCTGCAGCCCCCCGTGCGGATCGGTTTCGATCCACGGCCGCGTCCTGGCGTCCGAAAGCTATCGGTCCGCTGTGAGCCGCCGCAATCCCCGCGGACACGATGTCCCGGACGGGGGGTGTGTCACCCGTCCGGGAGGGAGGACGGACGCCGGCGACGGGGGTCGCGCTACTTCTTGTCCTTGGTCTCGACGTCGCCCGAGAGCGCGGCGATGAACGCCTCCTGGGGGACCTCGACGCGGCCGACCATCTTCATCCGCTTCTTGCCCTCCTTCTGCTTCTCGAGGAGCTTGCGCTTGCGGGTGATGTCGCCGCCGTAGCACTTGGCCAGGACGTCCTTGCGCATCGCGCTGATCGACTCGCGGGCGATGATCCGGGCGCCGATGGCGGCCTGGATCGGCACCTCGAACTGCTGCCGCGGGATCAGCTTGCGCAGGCGTCCCGTCATCAGCACGCCGTAGGCGTAGGCCTTCTCCCGGTGCACGATGGCGCTGAACGCGTCGACCTGCTCGCCCTGCAGCAGGATGTCGACCTTCACCAGGTCCGCCTCCTGCGAGCCGGCGGGCTCGTAGTCGAGCGAGGCGTAGCCGGCGGTCTTCGACTTGAGGTTGTCGAAGAAGTCGAAGACGATCTCGCCGAGGGGCATGTGGTAGCGGATCTCGACCCGGTCCTCGCCCAGGTACTCCATGCCGATCAGGGTCCCTCGGCGGCTCTGGCAGAGCTCCATGATCGTGCCGACGTAGTCCTTCGGCGCGAGGATCGCGGCCTTGACGATCGGCTCCGTGACGGCGGCGATCTTGCCGACGGGGAACTCGCTCGGGTTCGTGACGGTGACGGTCTTCTTGTCCTCCGTCGAGACCTCGTAGATGACCGAGGGCGCCGTGGTGATGAGGTCGAGACCGAACTCGCGCTGCAGGCGCTCGGTGATGATCTCGAGGTGCAGGAGGCCGAGGAAGCCGCAGCGGAAGCCGAAGCCGAGCGCCACCGACGTCTCGGGCTCGTACACGAGCGCCGCGTCCGAGAGCTTGAGCTTGTCGAGGGCCTCGCGCAGGTCCGGGTAGTCGCTGCCGTCGATCGGGTACAGGCCCGAGAAGACCATCGGGAGCGGCTCGGTGTAGCCGGGCAGCGCCTGCGTCGCGGGCTTGGACGCGGTGGTGACGGTGTCGCCGACCTTCGACTGGCGGACGTCCTTCACACCGGTGATCAGGTAGCCCACCTCGCCGACCGCGAGACCCTGCGTCGCGACGGGCTCGGGGCTCGACACGCCGATCTCGAGGATCTCGTGAGTGGCGCGGGTCGACATCATCTGGATCTTCTCGCGCGGCGAGAGCTTGCCGTCGATCATGCGGACGTACGTGACGACGCCGCGGTAGGCGTCGTACACGGAGTCGAAGATCATGGCGCGCGCCGGGGCCGAGGGGTCGCCGACGGGCGGCGGGATGAGCTCGGTGACGCGGTCGAGCAGCGCCTCGACGCCCATGCCGGTCTTGCCGGAGACGCGCAGCACGTCGTCCGGGTCGCCGCCGATGAGGCTCGCGAGCTCCTTCGCGTACTTCTCCGGGTCGGCGGCCGGCAGGTCGATCTTGTTCAGGACCGGGATGATCGTGAGGTCGTTCTCGAGCGCGAGGTAGAGGTTCGCGAGCGTCTGGGCCTCGATGCCCTGCGCCGCGTCGACCAGGAGGATCGCGCCCTCGCACGCCGCCAGCGAGCGGCTCACCTCGTAGGAGAAGTCGACGTGGCCCGGAGTGTCGATCATGTTCAGGGCGAACGTGCGCCCGTCGCGCTCCCACGGCATCCGCACGGCCTGCGATTTGATCGTGATGCCGCGCTCGCGCTCGATGTCCATGCGATCGAGGTACTGCGCGCGCATCGCCCGGTCCTCGACGACACCCGTGATGCCGAGCATCCGGTCGGCGAGGGTGGACTTGCCGTGGTCGATGTGGGCGATGATGCAGAAGTTGCGGATGGACGCCGGATCGGTCGCGGCGGGCTCGAGCCCGGTGTGTGCACGTGGAGACATCGTGGGACCAGTGTCCCATGCCCGGCGGCGGGGGCCGGGACCGGCCGCTAGAGATCGAGTCCGTAGGTGCGGGTGGGCTCGACCCCGGGAGGGTTCTCGCGCTCGCCGAGACGGACGAAGCCCATGCTCTCGTAGAGGGCGTGCGCGGTGGTCATCAGCGTGCCGCTGTTCATCACGACCCGCTGGAGGCCCCGCTCGACGGCGAGCATCACGACGAACTCGGTGAGCAGCCGCCCGAGGCCCCGCCCGCGGGCCTCCGGGGCGACGGCGAGCAGTCGCCAGTCCAGCTCGCCGGGCCGGCCGAGCTCGTAGAGGTTCGCGCCCGGGCGCGCCGTGGTGACGGTGGCGAGGATCCGCCCGTCGCCCTCGACAGCGACCCAGACCTCGCCCTCGACGTCGTGCCGGGCGACCGCGGCGACGTCGGCGGCGTACTCCTCCCCCAGCTCGTAGTCGTGGGCGTAGGCGGCGAGCCGGAGGCGCGAGACCTCGTCGTACTCCTCCGCCCGGACGCGCCGGACCAGCACCTCGGCGGCGCTCATCCGCGCACCGGGGCCGGGAGGGCGCGGAGCCCGTGCTCGAGCGCGGCGGGATCCGCGGCGAGGCAGACGCGGATCCAGCCCTCGCCGGTGCGGCCGAAGGCGCTGCCGGGCGCGACGGCGACGAGGGTCCCGAGGAGGAAGGACTCGACCCACGAGGCGACGTCCCCGCCGGTCGCGTGCGCCATGTCGATCCACAGGTAGAACGCGCCCTCGGGCTCGCGGTAGGCGATCCCCCGCTCGTCGAGCACGCCCGTCGCGAGCCGCAGGTTGGCGAGGTAGTGGTCGGAGGCGGAGGCCACCGCGTCCTGCGGCCCGGTCAGAGCGGCGAGGGCGGCGCGCTGGTCCGGAGTGGCGACGCAGCTGATCGCCGCCTCCTGCACCGTGACCATGATCGACGTGAAGCCCGGAGGCGTCACGAGGTAGCCGACGCGGACGCCGGTCATCGCGTACGTCTTCGAGAAGGAGAAGACGCTGAGGACGCGGTCGGCGTCGTCCCCGCGCTCCTGGGCGATCGCCGCGAGGCTCACGTGCGGGCGCCCGTAGGTGAAGTACTCGTAGACCTCGTCGCTGAGCACCCACAGGTCGTGGCGCCGGGCGATGTCGAGCAGGCGCTCGAGGACCTCCCTCGGGAACACCACGCCGAGCGGGTTGGACGGGCTGTTGACGATCAGGACGCGGGTCCGGTCGGTGATCAGGCGCTCGACCTCGTCGGGATCGGGGAGGAAGGCGTTCTCGGCGCGCAGCGTGTACGGCACGGGCACGGCGCCGATGGTCCGCGCGTTGGTCGTGAAGACGGTGTAGCCCGGGTCGGGGATGAGCACCTCGTCGCCGGGTCCGAGCAGGAGCGTCATCGCCTGGTGCAGCGCCTGCGTGGCGCCGACGGTCACCCAGACCTGCTCGACGTCGGCCTCGATGCCGTTGTCGCGCGCCAGCTTCTCCACGATCGCCCGCCGCAGCTCGGGGACGCCGCCGTTCGGCCCGTAGCGGGTGTCGTCGGCCGCCCACGCCGCCCGGGCCGCCTCGATGATGTGCGGCGCGGTCGGCACGTCGGGCTCGCCCACCGCGAGGAGGATGACTCCGTCGAGCCGCAGCGCGATCTCGAACAGGTGGCGGATGCCCGAGGGCGGCACCGCGGAGAGGTGATCGGCGAGACGGGGCACCGGCGTCACGTTACCGGCGGGCCCGGGCCGCGAGACGCCACGGCGGTGCGCCTCCCCCGGCGTGTCGTACCGGCGGCCCCGACACGGACGGTGGTGCACCCGCGGGCGCGGCGCGCTTGAAGGGTGACGACGGGTGCGCTAAAGTTCCTTGTTGGCTTGCGCTCCCCCTCCGGACACCCGGCAGGCGTGGAGTGATCAGAAGCCGGCGACCTCCAGTCGCACCGCAGGGCGTTCAGACGCCCGCGGAAGGGGCACTCCGTCGAGTAGCCGGCTGCACACACGCACATCCGAGAAGAAGGTAATCCACGTGGCAAACATCAAGTCGCAGATCAAGCGCAACCTCACCAACAAGAAGGCGAACGAGCGCAACAAGGCCGTCAAGAGCGAGCTGAAGACCGCCATCCGCTCGGTCCACACCGCCGTCGCCGCCGGCGACACCGCGAAGGCCGGCACCGCCCTCGCCTTCGCCGCCAAGAAGCTCGACAAGGCCGCCAGCAAGGGCGTCATCCACAAGAACCAGGCCGCGAACCGCAAGTCGGCCATCGCGAAGCAGGTCGCCGCGCTGTAATACTGCGCGAAGCTGCAACGACGAAGGGTCCGGCCTCTGGCCGGGCCCTTCGTCGTTGCAGCTTCGCGGTCGACGGCCTCCTCGTTCCTCGTCGGCCGTCGCGCGGTCGGCTACCAGGGATGGTCGCGGTGGGAGGAGCGTCCTGCGTTCCGGGTACGACGATCCGCTCGCACGCGGATCGCCGGTGACCCTGCGAGGGCATCGTCCGGCTCTCGATCGGCTGCGGCCCGGTCGGCTTCCGCGGAGGGTCGCGGGGGGAGGAGCGGGGTGTGTTCCGGGTACGACCCTGCGAGGGAAGGCGAGTAGCCGCGAAGCGGCGTGTGGAGACCCGCCGGTGACGAGGTCGAAGCGGATCGGGAGAGCAGGGCTCCGAGGCGGGTCAGAGTCCCCGGGCGGAGACGACGGAGACCATGCGCTCGAGGGCGTAGACGGGGTCGCGGGTGGCGCCCTTCACGTTGGCGTCGGCGTCGGCGACCGTCAGGATCGCGGTGCCGAGACCCTCGCCGGACCAGCCCTGCAGGTCGCGCCGGGCCCGGTCCACCTGCCACGGAGCGAGGCCCAGACGCGAGGCGACCTGGCCCGAGCCCTCGCGGGTGCCGGCGACTTTCGCCATCGTGCGGAGCTTGCTCGCGAACGCGGCGACGATCGGGACCGGATCGGCTCCGGAGGCGAGGGCGTGGCGGAGCCCGAGCAGCGCTTCGCCGTGACGGCCCGCGATCGCGGAGTCGGCGACGGTGAAGGCCGTCGTCTCGACACGGCCGCCGTAGTACTTGGCGACGGTCGCCTCGGTGATCTCGCCGGTGACGTCGGACAGCAGCTGCTGGCACGCCGACGCGAGCTCGTCGAGGTCGTCGGAGAACGCCGACACCAGAGCGCGGACGGCGCCGGTGGTCACCGTGCGGCCCGCCGTTCGGAACTCGGCGATCGCGAAGTCGACCTTGTCGCTCTCGCGCTTGAGCTCGGCGCAGACGATCTCGATGCCGCCGCCCGTGCCCGAGCGGATCGCGTCGAGGAGCTTCTTGCCCCGGTTGCCGCCGCCGTGGCGGAGCACCAGGGTCGCCCCGTCCGCGGGCGCCGAGAGGTAGTCGAGGGTCTCGAGGAGGAACGCGTCCGAGCACTTCTCGACGTTGGAGACGCGGATGAGGCGGGGCTCGTCGAAGAGGGACGGGCTCGCGAGGGTCAGCAGCTCCCCCGGCGCGTAGCCGCCGGCATCGATGTCGCTGACCTCGAGACTCGGATCCTCGGCGCGGAGGAACTCGCGGAGGAAGCGCAGCGCGCGGTCGGCCAAGAACTGCTCCGGGCCGGTGATCAGCACGATCGGCGCCGGCCGGGTCTGGTTCCAGGCGAGCTGCGGGATCGCCGCCTTCGAGGGCGCTGCCTTCGCGCGCGCCGGGGCCCTGCCTGCCATGCCGTGTCCTTCCGTGCCGCGCCCGTCCGAGCGCCCTCCACCCTACGGCCCGCTCACGGCGCCCCGAGGCGGCCGCGGGCGCCGTCGCGCCGCTCGACCAGACCGCGATCCCGTCGCTGCGGGACGCGAGCACGACCGTACCCTCGACATCCGACCTCAGCGCCTCGACCCCGCGCTCGGCCAGGAGGGCGAGGAGCGACGGATTCGGATGCCCGTAGTCGTTCTCCGCTCCGACGGAGATCAGTCCGACGCCCGCGCCGAGCGCCTCGTAGAGCGCGGGCGACTGGTCGGCGGAGCCGTGGTGCGCGACCTTGACCACGTCGACCCGGCCGACCGGCAGCCGGGAGACGCGCCCCTGCTCCTGCTCGCCGAGATCCCCCAGCAGCGCGACGGAGAGGGGGCCGCCGCGGGCGTCCGGGCCGATGTCGACACGGAGGGTCACGCTCGCCTCGTTCCCCCGCAGCGCGCTCCGGCGCTCCGGCCACTCGACCCGCCAGCGCAGGGAGCCGAGAGAGCCGCTGTCGCCGCGGACCGCCTCCTGCAGTGCGACCCCCGCGCCGGTGAGCGCCGCCCGGTCGCGCTCGTCGTCCAGGCTCGCGGCGGGTCCGACGAGCGCGGCGTCGGTCCGTCCGAGGACGGCCTGGAGCCCGCCGACGTGGTCGAGGTCGTAGTGCGTGAGCACCAGCAGCGGGATCCGGTCCACTCCCATCAGGCGGAGGCAGGCGTCGAGCGGGGCGGGCTCGGGCCCCGTGTCGACGAGCAGCACCCCCGCGTCTCCACGGAGGAGGACCGCGTCGCCCTGCCCGACGTCGCACATCGCGACGCGCCAGTCCTCGGGCACCGAGGCCGCGCGGAGGAGCGGCGTGGCGACGGTGGTGCCGCCGGCGGCCGCGATCGCGCACGCCAGACCGACGGCGGCGATCCGGCGCACGCGCGCGAGCTGCGGCGACTGCGTGACCAGCACAAGGGCGAGCAGGGTCAGGACGGTGAGTGCGACCGCTCCTCCCACTCCCGGCCACCAGGCGATCCTCGGGGCGGGCCACGCGTCGACGGCGCGGGCGATCGAGGCGATCCACCAGGCGGGGACGGCGGCGAGACGGATCGCCGCGTCGGCGGCTCCGGGCCACCACGGAGCGAGCAGGCAGCCGATGAGCCCGAGCCCGGTCGCGGCGGGTGCCGCGGGCTCGGCGAGCAGGTTGGCGAGCACTCCGTACACCGGCACCGACGGGTCCACGAGCAGCAGCACGGGCTGGCAGGCGAGCTGCGCCGCGGTCGGCACCGCGAGCACCAGGGCGAGAGGCCGGGGCAGCACTCGGCCGAGGGCGCCCGCGATCGGCTCGGCGAGCAGCAGGAGTCCGGCGGTGGCGAGGACGGACAGCACGAAGCCGAGCCTCCCCGCGATCGAGGGGTCGGCGGCCACGAGCAGGACGACGGTCGCGAGCAGGGCGGGCACCGCCGCTCCGGAGCGCCGCCCGAGCCGCGCGAGGAGGACCACCGTCGCCATCACCGCGGCCCGCACCACGCTCGGCTCGGGGGTCACCAGCACGACGAAGGCGGCGAGCAGGGCGAGGGCGGCGACGGTCCGGAGGCGGCGCCCGGCGCCGAGGAGCGCCGCGATCGTCCAGCCGGCGACCACCACCACGGCGCAGTTGGCGCCGGACACGGCGGTCAGGTGGGTGAGCGACGCGGTGCGCATCGCCTCCTCGAGTCCCGCATCGAGCGCGGACGTGTCGCCGGTCGCGAGGCCCGGAAGCAGCCCCGCGACGTCGCCGCCGACCACCGCCGCGCGCTCGAGGAAGCGCGAGCGCAGCACTTCCGCGACGGCCGCCGCTCCCCCGGGACCGCGCCGGTCCAGGACGGACGCCGCCCTCAGCATCGTCGCCTCGCCGACAGGCGCCTCCTTCACCCCGGCGCGCGCCTGCAGGTCGAGCTCGGCGCCCACCGGCAGCCGGCCGCCGGGATCGGCGAGGAGCACACGGACGGGGGCCGCGGTCGACGCGTCCCCCACCCGCAGCGCCGTCGCCTCGAACCACACACCTCCGGTGGCGAGCGGACGGGCACCCGTGTCGACGCGGACGGTGACCGGGGTGAGGGCGCGGTCCTCCTGGGCCTCCCGCAGCGACGCGGGGTGGTCACCGGCTGCCACGGCGACCACGGAGGTGAGGGCGAGGGCGGCACCCGCGCCCGCGACGAGCACCGCTCCGATCAGCTGTCCGCCGAGGACGCGCCGGAGCAGGACGCACGCCGCCCCGAGGAGCATCCAGCCCGCGGCGCACCACACGAGGCCCCCGTCGAGCACCGCCGCGACCGGCAGCATCCCGGCCGCCCACGCCGTGGTCCACGCGGCCACCGCCGCCGGCAGGAGCCGCAGGTCCGCCGCCCGCACGCTCCTCACGGCGCGACCTGGTCGCGGAACGCCGCGAGCGTCTTCTCGCCGATCCCGGGGACCTCGAGCAGCTGGTCGACGGAGGAGAACGGGCCGTTCGCCTCCCGGTGGGCGACGATCTTCTTCGCGGTCGCCGGGCCGATCTCGGGCAGCTCCTCCAGCTGGGCGGCCGTCGCCGTGCTCAGGCTCAGCACGGATCCGGCCGCGGAGGCTCCTCCCGGAGCGGATCCGCCCGGAGCCGCTCCTGCCGCGGCCGGCGCCGCTCCCACGGCCGGCACGACGATCTGCTCGCCGTCGACGAGCCTCCGGGCCAGGTTGACCGCCGCGCGCTCCGCCGACTCCTGGAACCCTCCGGCGGCGGCGACCGCGTCCGCCACCCGCGCCTCGGGCGACAGGACGTACAGCCCCGGGGAGGCGACCTCGCCGGCCACGTGCACGTACAGCGACTCGGCCGCCGCGGCAGCGGGCGCGCTCGTCGCCACGGCGGGCTCCAGGACCCGCTCGTGACCGCTCGACCGCGCTCCCGCGAGCAGCACCGCGACGACCGCGGCGCCGATCACGAGCACGACCGCCGCTCCCACCCCCACCCGCCAGCGCGGGCGGGCGCGCCGGGGGCGCAGCAGCGCTGTCAGCTGCTCGTCGTCCGTGGTCTCTGGCATCCGCCGACGGTAGGACCCGCGTCGAGGTCCGGAGCGGCAGCCGACGCCGATCCGGGGAGAGCCCGCAGGATCGCCTCCCTGTGGAGGAGAGGGCAGCACCGGCGCTGAGCGCACGACGGGGCCCCTCCCACGAGAGGAGGAGCCCCGTCGGGACGGATCAGCGGCTAGACCGCCTTCGTCACCAGGTTCACCAGGCGCGGCGCCCGCACGATCGCCTTCACGACCTCGCGGCCGACGAGAGCCCGCGCGACGCCGGCCGTGGCCCGCGCCTTCTCCTCGAGCTCGTCGGAGGAGATCTTCGGCGAGACCTCGAGCCGGTCGCGGACCTTGCCGTCGACCTGCAGGATCGCCGTGACCTTCTCCTCCACCAGGAGCGACGGGTCGGCCTTGCGCCACAGCGCGTGCGCGACGGTGCCCTCGTAGCCCAGGCGGTGCCACATGTCCTCGGCCGTGTACGGCGCGAACAGGTTGAGTGCCATCGCGACCACCTCGACCGCCTCGCGGACCGCGGGGTCCCCGGCTCCGGCGCCCGAGTCGACGACCTTGCGGGTCGCGTTGACGAGCTCCATCAGCCGCGCGACCACGACGTTGAACTTGAACGCCTCGATCAGCGACGGGGACTCCGCGAGGAAGCGGTGGGTCTGACGGCGCAGAGCCGCGTCACCCGTCCGCCACTCGACGTCGGGCTTCGAGGTGACGTCCTTCGCCAGGCGCCAGGCGCGGGCCAGGAACTTCGCGCTGCCGCCGGGCGAGACGTCGGCCCAGTCGATGTCGTCCTCCGGCGGGCCGGCGAACGCCATCGTCAGGCGCACCGCGTCGACGCCGAACTCGTCCAGCTGGTCCGACAGGCGGACGATGTTGCCCTTCGACTTCGACATCGCCGCGCCGTCCATCTGCACCATGCCCTGGTTGAGCAGCGCCGTGAACGGCTCCGTGAACGACACGTAGCCCAGGTCGAACAGCACCTTGGTGATGAAGCGCGCGTACAGCAGGTGCAGGATCGCGTGCGTCACGCCTCCGACGTACTGGTCGACGGGCGCCCACTTCTCGGCGAGCTTCGGATCGAAGGCCTGCGTGTCGTCCTTCGGCGAGAGGAAGCGGAGGAAGTACCACGAGGAGTCGACGAAGGTGTCCATCGTGTCCGGGTCGCGGCGCGCGGGCGAGCCGTCCACCGGGTGAGGCACGTTCACCCAGTCCTCCGCCGCCCCGAGCGGCGACGAGCCCTTCGGCTGCAGGTCGAGGCCGTCGGTGGAGGGCAGGACGACGGGCAGCTGGTCCTCGGGCACCGGCACGAGCTCGCCGTCGGCTCCGTGGATGATCGGGATGGGGGTGCCCCAGTAGCGCTGCCGCGAGATCAGCCAGTCGCGCAGGCGGTAGTTCTTGGCCGAGCGGCCGCGGCCGCGCTCCTCGAGCATCCTGATGACGCGCTCGATGGCGGTGCGCTTGGACAGCCCGTCGAGCGGCCCGGAGTTGATCAGGCGGCCGTCGCCGGTCAGCGCCTCGCCGGTCGTGGCCGGGTCGAGCGAGTACTCCTTCTCGAGCGCGGCCAGCTCCTCCGGGTCCTCCGGGATGACCGGGATCGCGCCGGTGACCGAGGCGGTGGTGTCGACGACCACTCGCACGGGCAGGTCGAACGCGCGGGCGAAGTCGAGGTCGCGCTGGTCGTGCGCGGGCACGGCCATGACGGCGCCGTGGCCGTAGTCGGAGAGGACGTAGTCGGCGGCCCAGATCGGCAGCCGCTCGCCGTTCACGGGGTTCACCGCGTAGCGGCCGAGGAACACGCCGGTCTTGGGGCGGTCGGCGGTCAGGCGCTCGATCTCGCTCGACTTCTGCACCGTCTCGAGGTAGCTGCGGAACGCGTCGCGGATCGCGGGCTCGGAGTCCTCGACCAGCTCGGAGGCGAGGTCGGAGTCGGGCGCGACGACCATGAAGGTCGCCCCGTAGAGCGTGTCGGGTCGCGTCGTGAAGACGGTGACGCGCTCGTCGCGGCCCTCGATCTCGAACTCGACGTCGGCGCCGATGGAGCGGCCGATCCAGTTGCGCTGCATGGCGATGACCTTCGACGGCCAGGAGCCCTCGAGCTGGTTCAGGTCGTCGAGGAGGCGGTCGGCGTAATCGGTGATCTTGAAGTACCACTGCGTGAGCTTCTTCTTGACCACGACCGCGCCGGAGCGCTCCGAGGTGCCGTCCGCCAGGACCTGCTCGTTCGCCAGGACCGTCTGGTCCACCGGGTCCCAGTTGACCCAGCTGTCCTTGCGGTAGGCGAGGCCCTTCTCGTACATCTTGAGGAACAGCCACTGGTTCCACTTGTAGTACTCGGGGTCGGAGGTGTGCAGCACGCGGTCCCAGTCGAAGGACGCGGCGTAGCGCTTCATCGAGCGCTTCTGCTGCTCGATGTTGTCGTAGGTCCAGGTGACCGGGTTCAGTCCGCGCTTGATCGCGGCGTTCTCGGCGGGCAGGCCGAAGCTGTCCCAGCCGATCGGGTGGAGGACGTTGAAGCCCTGCTGGCGCCAGTAGCGCGCGATGACGTCGCCGAGCGCGTACGCCTCGGCGTGGCCCATGTGCAGGTCGCCCGAGGGGTACGGGAACATGTCGAGCACGTACTTGCGGGGACGCTTGTCGTCGGGGTCGTCCGTCGCGAACGGGCGCGTCTCCTCCCAGATCGGGAGCCACTTCTCCTGGAGCGCTCGGAAGTCGTAGCGCTCCTCGTCGCTCGCGCCGGTCTGCCGGGAGGTGTCTTCTGCCACAGGTGCTTCTCACTTCTGAAGGAGGGGGAGAACGCACACGCGTGGGCGGCTGCGTTCGACCATCAACCCTACTGGCCCGGCGCGCACGGCAGACGAACGCGGCGCCCGCTCACTCCTCGGCGGCGCCCAGCACCGCGAGGAGCGCCCGCGCCTTCAGCCGCGTCTCCTCGACCTCCTCCTCCGGCACCGAGAGCGCGGTGATGCCGCCGCCGGTCCCGAGGCGGGCGCGCTCGCCGTCGAGCACGAGGGTGCGGATCGTCATCGCGAGGTCCAGCGACCCGTCCGAGCCCAGGCGGCCGAAGGCGCCGGAGTAGACGCCGCGGGGGCCGCCCTCCCACTCGCGCAGCAGCTCCACGGCCCGGCGCTTGGGCGCTCCCGTCATCGAGCCGGCCGGGAAGAGGGCCGCGACGAGCTCGGCGATCCCCACGCCGGGCGCCCGGCGTGCCGAGACCTCGCTGACCAGCTGGTGGACGTGCGGGTAGCTCTCCACCTCGAGCAGGCGGTCGACGACGACGGAGCCGGGGGCGGCGATCCGGGCGAGGTCGTTGCGGACGAGGTCCACGATCATCACGTTCTCGGCCCGCTCCTTCACACTCGAGACGAGCTCGTCCCGGAGCGCTCGGTCCTCGTCGGCGTCCCGGCCCCGGGGGCGCGTCCCCTTGATGGGATGCGTGGCGACGCGTCCGTCGGCGCCGCCGGTGAGGAACCGCTCCGGCGAGGCGCTGACGAGCGCGAGCGGGCCGAGGCGGATCAGCCCGCCGTGATGGCTCGGGCTGGAGCGGCGGAGGCGACGGTACGCCTCGACCGGGTCGAACCGGCCCTCGACGACGATCTCGTCGGTGAGGCAGAGCTGGTAGGCGTCGCCCGCGCGGATGGCCTCCTGGCAGCGGCCGATCAGGGCCGTGTACTCGGCGGCGGAGTGACGGCGGACCGGGACGCCGGCGGGCTCGGGATCCGCGGGATCCGCGGGTGCGGGCGCGCCGACGAGGTCGAGCACGCGGGCGGCGAGCTCCTGCGCGTCTCCCGTGGCGACCAGGCGGACGGTCCGGGCCCCGTGGTCGAACTCGAGCACGGGGTCGCCCCGGAGCAGGGCGAGGGCGGGCGGATCCCCGGGGCCGGTCGGCGCCGTCGGCAGGGACACGGAGGCGGCTCCCGCCTCGTAGGAGATCCAGCCGTAGCGGCCGAGCGCGCGGTCGCCCGCGGCGGCCTCGTCGTCGACCGCGGCGAGCGCCGCCGCCACGTCGCCGCCGGCTCCGACGAGGAGCACGTCCTCCCGGGCGCACGCCCCGAGATAGGAGCGGCCGCTCGTCGCTCCGACGCCCGAGTCGAGCCAGAACGACGCCTCGGCCGTGGCGAACAGGGCGTGGTGCACGAGCTCCGGATCGACCCAGGGCAGCTCGATCGAGCGGACGTGCCGATCCTCCGAGACCACTGGGCTAGCGTAGGCGGTCGTGGACGGCGAGCAGGTTCGGGAGTGGGACGGGCGGGCCCTGGCGAGCGTTCCCGAGCCGCCCGGCGCCTCCCTGGACGCGGCCGACTCCTGGCTGGTCGACGAGGGACGGGTCCGCGGGCTCGACCTGCACCGCGAGCGCTTCTCCGCCTCCGTCGCCTCGGCGGGCGGGCACCCGGACGTCGAGACGTTCCTCGACGCCGCGATCGCCGCCCTCCCCCGCGAGGGCCGCTCCTTCCCGCGCGTCGAGCTCTCGGGAGGCGCCCTGCGGCTCCGGCTGCGACCCGCCCCGTCGACGACCCGCTCCGTGGTGCTGTGGACGAGCCCCGTGGATCCGCGCCGGACCCCCTCCTGGAAGGGCCCGGACATCGCGCGTCTGGCCCTGCTGCGCACGCGCGCGCTGGCCGCGGGAGCGGACGAGGCCGTGCTGCTCGACGCCCAGGGCGCCGTCATCGACGGAGCGAGCAGCGCGATCCTGTGGTGGCTGGGCGACGCGCTGGTCGTGCCCCCGGCGACGAGCACCCGCGTGCGCAGCGTGACGGCCCGCACGGTCTCGGTGCTCGCCGGCGCGCTCGGTGTGGACGTGATCGAGGCCCCGGCCGAGCCGGAGTCGCTGGAAGGTCGCGAGGTCTGGACGGCCAACGCCCTGCACGGTCTGCGGCTGGCGACCGCCTGGGTGGACGGACCGGCGCTCGCCGCGGAGCCGGGCCGCCTGGACGCCTGGCGGAAGCGTCTGGACGCGCTGCGGCGGCCCCTCCCGGCGCTCTGACGCGCGGAGGACCTCAGCTCCCGCGCGTCCCCCAGACGGAGGGCCCCCGTTCCGGTCGCACTCGGGCGTCCGCCGTGCGAGCATCGAGTACCCCCTCTCCCGGCCCCCGCCGGCCACTCGAGAAAGTCCTGCGATGACGCGTCCTTCGACTGGGACCGCGTGCTGCACACCTCCGACCCCGAGTACTACAAGTGGAACCAGTGGCTGTTCCTCAAGATGTACGAGAAGGGC
>NZ_PSUG01000006.1:0-90417 GCF_002931755.1 Rathayibacter sp. AY2B3
CGGCCGGACGCCCCGAGCGGGCACACTGGGCACGTGAGCATTCCCGGATCCTGGTCCCGCGCCGCGGCGGGCGCCGGCCTCCTCGGCCCCGGCGCCGAGTACACCCCCGCCCCCACCGCCACGAAGCGCCGAGCCGGAGTGGGCGTCGTCGCGGCGCTCGCCATCGGCGCGGTCGTCGGCGGAGTCGCGGGAGCCGGCGTGTTCGGCCTCTGGTCCGCCTCCAACGGCGGCGGGACCCGCGTGGTCTCCGCCGGCGGCTCCCAGACGATCACGGTCAACAACGCCGAGGACGCGACGACCGCCACTGCAGTCGCCGCCAAGGCCACTCCGAGCGTCGTCACCATCGCGGTGAGCGGCAGTTCGTCCGCCGGCACCGGCTCCGGCATCGTGCTCTCGAAGGACGGCTACGTCCTGACCAACACCCACGTGGTCACCCTCGACGGCGAGATCGCGAACGGCACCGTGTCGGTCACCACCAGCGACGGCCGGATCTTCGACGCGACCGTCGTGGGCACGGACCCGACCCTCGACCTCGCCGTCATCAAGCTGACCGGCGCGACCGACCTCAGCCCGATGACGTTCGCGGACTCCACCAAGATCAACGTCGGCGACACGGCGGTCGCCATCGGCGCCCCGCTCGGCCTCTCCGGCACCGTGACCGACGGCATCGTCAGCGCGCTCAACCGCAGCATCCAGGTCGCCTCCTCGGCGGCTCCGGACGACTCGGGCGACAGCTCGAGCGGCGGCACCGAGAGCCCGTTCAACTTCGACATCCCGGGCCAGCAGGCGCCGACCCAGGCGAAGAGCACCATCTCGCTGCCCGTCATCCAGACGGACGCGGCGATCAACCCGGGCAACTCGGGCGGCGCGCTGCTCGACAGCGACGGCGAGCTGATCGGCGTGAACGTCGCGATCGCGAGCGCCGGCCAGTCCTCCTCGAGCGGCCAGTCCGGCAACATCGGAGTCGGGTTCGCGATCCCCAGCGCGATCGCGGAGCGCATCGCGAAGGAGATCATCGCGAACGGCTCGGCCTCGCACGGCCTGCTCGGCGCGAGCGTCTCGGACTCGACCGCGGACGTCCTCGGCGCCCGCATCGAGGAGGTCTCCGGAGGCGGTGCCGCGCAGGCGGCCGGTCTCGCCAAGGGCGACATCATCACCGCGATCGACAGCACTCCGATCACGAGCGCGTCCGACCTCACCGCGCAGGTCCGCGCGCAGGCCGCGAACGCCGCGGTCGAGCTGACCTACGTCCGCAACGGCCAGAGCTACCAGGCGAAGGCGACGCTGGGCCAGATGGCCGCCGGCTGATCCTCCGCCACCGCGCACAGCCCCTCGAGGATCCGTCCCCGGGGGGCTGTGCTCGGCCACCGCGCACAGCCCCTCGAGGATCCGTCCCCGGGGGCTGTTCCGCGTCCGGGCCGGGCCCCGGGGCGGGGCGGTCCCCGCTGGTAGGGTGGTGGATCCCTGCGCCCGCGCTCCTCCCGCACGAACTGGACCCATGCAGCCCGAGATCCCGGAAGACGACCTCTCCGACCTGCCCGGCGTCTCCTACGTCATGCCCGTCCTCAACGAGGTCGCGCACGTGCGCGCCGCGGTCGACTCGCTGCTGCACCAGGACTACGCCGGCCCCTTCGACGTCGTCCTCGCCGTCGCCCCGAGCATCGACGGCACGGAGGAGCTCGTCGCCGAGCTGAGCGCGGCCGATCCGCGGATCCGCGTCGTGCCGAACGAGGTCGGCTCCACTCCTGCGGGCCTCAACGCCGCGATCCGCGCCTCGCGCCACCCGGTCGTCGTCCGCGTCGACGCGCACTCCGTCCTGCCGCCCGAGTACGCGCGCACGGCCGTCGAGGCGCTGCAGCGCTCCGGAGCGGCGAACGTGGGCGGGGTGATGGCGGCGGAGGGGCTCACCCCGTTCCAGCGCGCGGTCGCCCGGGCGTACGGCTCGCGCATCGGCCTGGGCGGCACACCGCACCACGTCGGCGGCGAGGAGGGCCCGGCCGACACGGTCTACCTCGGCGTCTTCCGCCGCTCCGCCCTCGAGCGCGCCGGACTGTTCGACGAGCGCTTCAAGCGCGGGCAGGACTGGGAGCTGAACCGGCGGCTGCGCGAGCGCGGCGAGGTCGTCTGGTTCACTCCGCGGCTCACCGTCACCTACCGGCCTCGGCCCTCGATGCGCGCCCTGCTCCGGCAGTTCCTCTCGACCGGGATGTGGCGCGGCGAGCTGACCCGGATGTTCCCGGCCTCGCGGTCACTGCGCTACTTCGCCCCGCCCGTGCTCGTCGCGATGCTCGCCGTCGGGCTGATCGTCGGGCTGGCGGGAGTCGTCCAGGCGCTCGCCGGAGCCGCACCGTGGCTCCTGCTCGGGTTCGCGGTGCCCGTCGCCTACCTCCTCCTGGTCGCGGCGGCCACCCTCGTGGTCGCGCGGCCGGACGGCGCGCGTGCGATGCTGTGGTTCGCCGTGGTCATCCCGGCGGTCCACGTGGCCTGGGGGACCGGCTTCGTGCTCGGCTTCGCCGGGCTGACCAGCAACATCTCCGCCCACCGCCACCAGCCGCGGTCCGACTCGCCGAGGGGCGCATGACCACGACGACGAGACCCCGCTCCATCGCCGAGCTGCGCGCCGTCGCGCAGCCGCCGGAGGTGCGCGGGCGCCGCAACGCCGAGCACTGGACCGCGTCGCTCTACCTGCGCCGCTTCTCGCCGTACCTGACCTGGCTGCTGCTGAAGACCTCGATCTCGGCGAACGGCGTCACCGGGCTGATGATCCTGGTCGGCTGGAGCGCGGCGGCCGCCCTCCTGATCCCCGGGATCGCCGGAGCCGCGCTGGCGCTGCTCCTCGGCCAGCTGCAGATGCTGGTGGACTGCTGCGACGGCGAGGTCGCGCGCTGGCGTCGCACGTCCTCGCCGGCGGGCGTGTTCCTCGACAAGGTCGGGCACTACACGACCGAGGCGCTGATCCCGATCGCGCTCGGGCTGCGGGCGGCGGGCCTCCCGTTCGAGGCGCCGGCGGACTTCCTCTGGACGACGATCGGCTTCGCCCTGGCCCTGGTGATCGTCCTCAACAAGGCGCTCAACGACATGGTGCACGTGGCGCGCGCGAACGCCGGGCTCACGAAGCTGGCCGACACGAAAGGCGAGGCCGTGCCGTCCTCGTCCGGACTGGCGAGCCTGCGCCGGGCGGCCCGCTTCCTGCCCTTCCACCGCCTCTACCACTCCGTCGAGCTGACGATGCTGGCCTTCGCGGCAGCGCTCGTGGGCCTCGTCGTCGGAGCGGGAACGGCCGACCGGGTCCTCGTGGGGGCGCTGCTGCCGCTCGCCCTCCTCGCTCTGGCCGGCCACTTCGTCGCGATCATGGCCTCCAAGCGTGTCCGCTCCTGAGCCCCGGGTCGGCGTCGTCGTCCTGACGCAGGGGACCCGGCCCGACGACCTCGCCGCGGGGCTGGCCGGCGTCCTCGCGCAGGAGGGCGTCGACCTCGACGTCGTCTGCGTCGGCAACGGCTGGGAGCCGGACGGCCTGCCCGAGGGAGTGCGGGCCCTGGCGCTCCCCGAGAACCTCGGCATCCCGGCCGGCCGGAACGCCGGAGTCGACGCCGTCACGGGGGAGTATCTCTTCTTCCTCGACGACGACGCCCGGATCCCGTCCCCGCGCTTCCTCGTCCACGCGGTCGCGCTGCTCGCCTCGAACCGCCGCATCGGCCTGGTCCAGCCCCGCGTCGACAGCACGGACGGCACGCCGAGCCCGCGGCGCTGGATCCCGCGCATCCTCAAGGGCGACCCCCGCCGCTCCGGCCCCGTCTTCTCGGTCTGGGAGGGAGCGGTCGTGCTGCGGCGCGACGTGTTCACCCGGACGGGCGGCTGGGCGGCTCCCTTCTTCTACGCCCATGAGGGCATCGAGCTGGCCTGGCGGGTCTGGGACACCGGACGCACCGCCTGGTACGCGGGAGAGCTCGTCGCCCAGCACCCGGTCATCCAGCCGACCCGCCACGCCGACTACTACCGGCTGAACGCGCGCAACCGCGTCTGGCTCGCCCGCCGCAACCTCGCGGCGCCTCTGGCGCTCGTCTACGTGGGGTCCTGGACCGCGATCCAGTGCCTCCGCTGGCGTCGCGACCCGTCCGCCCTGCGCGCCTGGTTCGCCGGCTGGCGGGAGGGATGGCGCTCGGATCCGGGCGGCCGGCGCGTCCTCTCGGCTCGGACGGTGCTCCGGATGGCGTTCGCCGGGCGTCCGCCGATCGTCTAGCATCGGGGAATCCGCCCCCGCCGGGGCCCCCGAAAGGACGACGGTGTTCGATTCGACCCAGCTCTCCCCGCCCGAGCGCGCCGAGGCGGAGGCGACCCCTGCCGGACCGGACCTCCTCACGGCGGTCCGCGAGCGCCTCGGCGCCGTCGACGACGAGTTCTCCGGCCGCCTCGACGAGCACCTCCCGCGCCTGGTCGATCTGCTCGCCACGGTGTACGCCGGCCGCGACGACCTCGAGGACCAGCTGGTCGCGATCGTCGAGCTCGCCGCCGCCTCCTGGGAGGAGCGGCCCGAGGAGCTCCGCGCGCTCGACCGCACTCGCGAGCAGCACCCGACGTGGTTCCTCTCGAACAAGGCGCTGGGCGGCGTCTGCTACGTCGACCGCTACGCCGGCGACCTCGAGGGGCTGCGCGCCGAGATCCCGTACTTCCGCGAGATCGGGCTGAACTACCTGCACCTGATGCCGCTCTTCGACGCGCCCGAGGGCGAATCGGACGGAGGGTACGCGGTCTCGAGCTACCGGCGTGTGCGCCCGGACCTCGGCGACATGGAGCAGCTCCGCGGGCTGGCCTCCGAGCTGCGCGAGCAGGGCATCGCGCTCGTGGTCGACTTCGTCTTCAACCACACCTCGAACGAGCACGAGTGGGCGCAGCGCGCGCTCGCCGGCGAGCAGCGCTTCGAGGACTACTACTGGATCTACCCGGATCGGGAGCAGCCCGACGCCTTCGAGCGCACGACGCGCGAGATCTTCCCGGAGGACCACCCCGGCTCCTTCGTCCAGCTGGAGGACGGCCGCTGGGTCTGGACGACGTTCCACCGCTACCAGTGGGACCTGAACTACTCCAACCCCGAGGTGTTCCGGGCGATGGCGGGCGAGATGCTCTTCCTCGCCAACCAGGGGGTCGACGCCCTGCGGATGGACGCGGTCGCGTTCATCTGGAAGGAGCTCGGCACCACCTGCGAGTCGCAGCCTCAGGCGCACCTGCTGCTGCGCGCGTTCAACGAGGTCTGCCGCCTGGCCGCTCCGGCGCTGCTGTTCAAGTCGGAGGCGATCGTGCACCCCGACGAGGTGATCGAGTACATCGACGTCGAGGAGTGCCAGCTCTCGTACAACCCGCTGCAGATGGCGCTCACCTGGGAGGCGCTCGCCACCCGCGACGTCCGCCTCCTCGCGCAGGCGCTCGAGCGCCGGCACGCCCTCCCCGAGGGCACGGCCTGGGTCAACTACGTGCGCGGGCACGACGACATCGGCTGGACCTTCGCCGACGAGGACGCCGCCGAGCTCGGGATCGACGCCGCCGGCCACCGCCGCTTCCTCAACGACTTCTACACCGACCGGTTCGACGGCACCTTCGCCCGCGGAGTCCCGTTCCAGGAGAACCCGCGCACCGGCGACCGCCGCGTCTCGGGCACGACCGCGTCCCTCGCCGGAGTGGAGGCGGGCGACGCCTACGGGATCGACCGCGTGCTGCTCGCGCACTCGATCGCCCTGAGCACCGGCGGGCTGCCGCTGCTCTACCTCGGCGACGAGGTCGGCCAGCTCAACGACCACGGCTACCTCGACGACCCGACGACGGCCGGCGACTCGCGCTGGGTCAACCGGCCGCGCCGCCCCGCGGAGCGCTACGAGGAGCGCGAGGTCCCGGGGACGGCCGCGAGCGAGGTCTTCGGCGGGCTCCTGCACCTGATCGCCGTGCGCAAGGCCGTGCCGATGTTCGCCGGCACCGCGCTGAGCGTCTTCGACCCGGTCAACGACCACGTGCTCGGCTACCAGCGCCCCGGCGACGGGGAGTCGGTGCTGGTTCTCGCGAACGTGTCGGACGAGGTCCAGGAGGTCGCGGCCGAGCGGTTCGGAGGGTTCGCCGCGGAGGCGGTCGACCTGGTCACCGAGATCGCGGTCGACCTGCGCGAGGGCTTCCGTCTCGCTCCGCTGCAGTTCGTCTGGCTGAGGGTGACCCCGGCCTGATCGGCCCGCCGGACGCCCCCGGCGCGGGAGCCGTCGCCGGTACCCTGGAGCGGATGACTCCCGCTCCCCGTGCCCTGCTCGCCCGCCTCCGCACCGACGCGCGACTCGCGCGCAAGGTGGGCGGCGAGCTGCTCGCGGCCCGCCGGGCCCGCCACGCGGTGGCCCGGCTGCTCGCGGAGCGCGGGCCGCTGCCCGAGGGCCGCTTCGAGATCGGGGTCTACTTCGCCGACGGCGACATCAACCTGTACCAGCTGCGGCAGTGGTACCGACCGCTGGCCGAGCTGGCGCTGACGCACCCGGTCGTCCTGCTCAGCCGCAACGCCGGCGCCGCGGAGGTGCTGCTGCACGAGAGCCCGGTCCCCGTCGCCTACGTCCGCTCCGTCGCCGACCTCGAGAGCACCATCGCGAGCCAGCCGCTGAGGATCGTGCTCTACGTCAACCAGAACGCCCGCAACTTCCAGATGATGCGCTACGGGCGCCGCTGGCACGTTTTCGTCAACCACGGCGAGAGCGACAAGATGTACATGACGACGAACCAGTTCAAGGCGTACGACTACAGCTTGATCGCCGGGGACGCCGCCCTCGCCCGGCTGCACCGCGTGCTCTGGGACTACGACTTCGACAAGCGCGCCCTCGCCATCGGCCGCCCGCAGGCCGACCACTTCGCCGGCGCCGTGCCGCTCACGCCCGACGAGCGGCGCGTGGTGCTCTACGCGCCGACCTGGGAGGGCGACCGCCCCGCTGCGGGTTACGGCTCGATCCGGAGCCACGGCACGGACCTCGTGCGCGGGCTCCTGGCCGACCCGCGGTTCCGGCTCGTCTACCGCCCGCATCCCCGCAGCGGGGCGGTCGACTCCGACTACGCCGCGGCCGACCGGGCGATCGTCGCGATGATCACCGCTGCCAACGCCGCCGATCCGCGCGCCGGCCACGTGCACGACACCGGTGCCGAGCTCGGCTGGCAGCTCGCCGCCGCCGACCTCGCGATCCTCGACGTCTCGGCGATGGTCTACGACCGGCTGGCCACGGGGCGCCCCCTGCTGGTCACCCGGCCCGTCAGCGCCGAGGCGGAGGTCGACGAGAGCGGCTACCTCGGCGACGCGGAGTGGCTGCGCGCCGAGGACGCCTCCGCGATCGTCGCGCGGATCGACAGCGCCGAGCACGATCCGGAGTCGGTCGAGCGGCTGGAGCGCTGGGTGCACCGCTACTTCGGCGACACGTCCCCCGGAGCGGCGACGCGGCGCTTCCACGCGGCGATCGAGCACCTGCTCGCGGAGTGGGAGCGGCACGCCGCTCTGCACCGGGGCGACGGCGCGGTCGACGACCACGATCCGGAGGGCTGAGCGGGCGGGAGCACTGCCCGGACCGCCGCGTCAAGGGTGGGCTCGGTCGCCGGGCGGCCTCCCGGCGCCCCGCTACGCTCGTCCCATGATGACCCCGCGCGCCTTCGCCCGCTCCCGCCGGCGCCGGTCGGCACCCGCCCAGCCCGCGGTCGAGCCGGACATCGTGGTCTCCGCCGACCCGGAGAAGCCGGTCTTCACGATCCGCTCCTTCCGCATCGGGCTGTTCGGCGCGCTGGGCGTGCTGGTGGCGCTCGTCCTGGGCGGCCTCGTCGTGCAGCTGGGCACGGTGCTGACCTACATCTTCGTGGCGCTGTTCTTCGCGCTCGGCCTCGATCCGCTGGTCTCCTGGCTCGAGAGCAAGCGCCTGCCGCGGCCGCTGGCGATCACGGCGGTGTTCGCCGCGGTGGTGCTGATCTTCGCCGGTCTGCTGGTCTACATCATCCCGATCCTGGTCGAGCAGCTGACGATGTTCGTCACGAGCGCTCCGCAGATCGTCACCGACATCGCCTCGCAGCAGTGGGTGCTCGACCTCGAGCAGCAGCTGCGCGGCGTGATCGACATCGATGAGCTGATCGAGAGCGTCCAGAGCTTCATCGGCAACCCCAACAACCTGCTCTCGCTCGGCGGCGGACTGATCGCGGTCGGGACCGGGATCGCCAGCGGCGTGACCGGCGCCGTCATCGTGCTGATCCTGACGCTGTACTTCCTCGCGTCGCTGCGCTCGATGAAGGCCGTCGCCTACCGCTTCGCCCCCGCCTCGCACCGCGCGAAGGCGCACGAGGTCGGCGACGAGATCACCGGCGCCGTGGGCCGCTACGTGGTCGGCCAGGTCTCGCTGGCCGGGGTGAACGGGGTGCTCACGTTCATCCTGCTGCTCTCGATCGGCGCCCCGGTGCCGGCGCTGCTGGCCTGCGTCGCGTTCCTCGGCTCCTTGATCCCGCTGGTCGGCACGCTCTCGGGCGCCGTGATCATCTCGCTCGCCTGCCTCCTGGCCTCGCCGCTGACCGCGCTGGTCGCCGCGATCTACTACCTCGTCTACATGCAGGTCGAGGCGTACCTCCTCAGCCCCCGCATCATGAACAAGGCCGTCTCGGTCCCCGGTGCGGTCGTCGTGATCGCGGCGGTCGCGGGCGGCACCATCGCGGGCGTGCTCGGCGCCCTGGTCGCGATCCCGGTCGCGGCGTCGGTGATCATCGTCGTGCAGAAGGTCGTCTTCCCCCGCCAGGACGCCAAGTAGCGGACCGCACCGCGACGGCCGGTCCGCTCAGCGCCAGGGCGGCACCGCGCCGTCGACCGCGGCGGTGAAGCGGCGGACCGACTCCGGGACCACGACGCCCTCCTCCGCCGGCACCGGCATGAGTGTGCGGGTGACCAGCGGCACGACGCCCGCCCAGACCCCTGCCTCGGGCTCGTCGCCCGCTCCGTGCGCGCGCACCTTCAGGCTCGCCTCGGCCAGGGGGAGGCGCAGCACCAGCGTCGCCGCGATCTCGCGGGCGGTGCTCGGCCGCACCTCCTCGTCGCGCCCCGGCAGGAGGCGCGCCACCAGCAGGTCGAGGGCCCTCGCCTTCTCCTCGCCCTCCAGCGCCTCGGCGCGGCCGATCACCATCGCCGAGCGGTAGTTCATCGAGCTGTCGAAGGTGGAGCGGGCGACGACCAGGCCGTCGACCAGCGTGACCGAGGCGGTGAGGAGCGAGTGCCTCGCCGCCTCCCGCAGCAGTCCGCCGCCGCTAGACCCGTGCAACAGGAGGGAGTCGCCGTCGCGGGCGAACAGGATCGGCAGCACGATCGCAGCGCCGTCCCGCACGACGGAGACGTGGGCGATCAGCGCCTCGTCGAGCAGGGCGTGCAGCTCGGCGGGATCGGTGCGCTGGCGGTCGCGGAGGCGGGAGACGCGGGTGCGGTCGGTGACGGGGAGACTGTCCATGTCGGAATCGTCCCGCGCCGACTGGATCTGCCAGGATGCCACTGGGCCGCGATCGGAGTGGTCCAGAGCGGAGCGGTCGATGGCGTCGGGCGACCTGGAGATCCCGCTGCTGCTCGGGCCGACGCCGCGCGGCTCGGTCCGCGCCGCGCTCGCCGAGGCGCTGCGCCAGGCGGTGCTGGACGGGCGCTACCGGGCGGGGGACCCGATCCCGTCGAGCCGCGTGCTCGCCGAGCGGCTCGGTGTCTCGCGAGGATCGGTCGTCGCCGCCGTGGACCAGCTGGTGGGGGAGGGCTACCTCGTCGCCCACCCGCGCGCGGCGGTGACGGTCGCCTCCGACGGACTGCTGGCGCCGGCGCCGCACGAGCCGCGGCCCGAGTCCCGGGAGACCGTCGCCCCGCCCGCTGCGGCGGACCTGCGGCCCGGCAGGCCGGACACCCGCGCCCTCGACACCCCGGAGTGGCGGGCCGCCTGGCGCCTGGCACTCGCCTCGCCGCCCTCGGCGCCTCCTCGGGGTTCCGGGGACCCGGCCCTGCGGGAGCAGATCGCGGAGCAGTTGCGCCGGTCCCGCGGCGTCGACGTCCGGGCGTCCGACGTGGTGGTGACCAGCGGTACCGCGGGTGCCGTCGCGCTCCTCGCCCGCGCCGCCTCGGCCTCGCTCGGACGCGAGGTGCGCGTCGCCGTCGAGGACCCCGGCTATCCGGCGGTCCGGCGCCGCCTGCGCGCCGACGGGCACGAGGTCGTCGGCGTCCCGGTGCGCGGGGACGGCCTCGACCTCGACGCCCTCGCGAGTTCCGGCGCGGACCTGGTCGTCGTGACTCCGTCGCACCAGTACCCGACCGGCGGCAGGCTCGCGCTGGCCGAGCGCCTGGAGCTGGTGCGCCGCGCGTCGGCCGGCCCCCTGCTCGTGGTGGAGGACGACTACGACAGCGAGTTCCGCTACGTCGGCGCCCCGCTGCCCGCGCTCGCCTCGCTGGACTCCGGCGGCGGAGTCGCCCACGTCGGGTCGTTCTCGAAGACCGTCTCGCCGTGGCTCCGCATCGCCTACCTCGCCGTTCCGCAGGCGTCCTGGCTGCGCGGTGCACTGGCCGGGCTCGACGACGAGAAGGACGCCTCCGCCTCGGGTCCGACGCAGGCGGCACTCGCGCAGTTCATGGCGAGCGGGGCGTTCCGGAGGCACCTCACCCGTTCGAGACGGCGCTACGCCCACCGCCGCGAGCTGGTCCGCGCCTTCGCGGAGTCGGCGCCGTGGGGGCGCGCGAGCGGACTCGACGGGGGTCTGCACGTCGTCCTCTCCCTGCCCGCGCCTCTGGACGCGCACGCCGTCGCGGCCGCGCTGCTCCGGGAGGGACTGCTCGTCGCCACCCTGCACGAGTACGCCCTGTCGGGACGGGCTGCGACCGAGGCGCTGGTCCTCGGCTACGGGCACGTCAGCGACCTCGAGCTCGCTTCGGCGCTGGACCTCGTCGACCGGACCGTCCGCGCGCTCGCCGCCGGGGCCGTCCGTGGTATCCCTGGAGGATGACCCGCGATTCCGCCCTGCACATCACCGACGATCCCGACGCCGACGCGCTGCTCAGCCGCGACCCGCTGGCCCTGCTGATCGGGATGCTCCTCGACCAGCAGGTCGCGATGGAGACGGCCTTCTCCGGGCCCCGCAAGATCGAGGAGCGCCTCGAGGCCGAGGGCGCCTCCTTCGACGCCGCGTCGATCGCCGGCTTCGACGAGGACGCGTTCTCGGAGCTCTGCCGGACGCCGCCGGCGATCCACCGCTATCCGGCGAACATGGCGGGCCGCGTGCAGGTCCTCTGCCGTGCTCTCGTCGACGACTGGGACGGCGACGCCGCGGCCCTCTGGACGCGCGAGGACCCCGACGGACGCACGGTGCTCGCCCGCCTGAAGGCGCTGCCCGGCTTCGGCGAGCAGAAGGCGCGGATCTTCCTCGCCCTGCTCGGCAAGCAGCGCGGGTTCACGGGCGAGGGCTGGCGCGAGGCCGCCGGCGCGTACGGCGAGGAGGACTCCTTCCGCTCGGTCGCCGACATCGTCTCGCCGGAGTCGCTGACGAAGGTCCGCGCCACCAAGCAGGCCGCGAAGGCCGCCGCCAAGGCGAAGAAGTAGGGCGCGGGGGCGGCGGATCGATCGAGCGCTCGACGACGGTCCCGGTCGCCCGCTCGGCAGTCGCAGGCCGAGTAGCCTGATCCGATGATCCCCGCCGCCACCGCCCGGCTGCGCTTCCGTGAGATGGCCGTTGAGGACCTTCCCGCGATGGCGGACCTGCTCGGCGACCCGGTCGTGATGCGGTACTACCCCGCGCCGAAGGACCGCGAACAGGCGGCCGCCTGGATCGAGTGGAACCGGCAGAACTACCGGGAGCACGGTTTCGGGCTGTGGATCGTCGAGACCCTCGACGGCGAGTTCGTCGGCGACTGCGGTCTGACCTGGCAGCGCGTCGACGGCGGCAACGAGCTCGAGGTCGGCTACCACGTGCGGGCCCGCCTGCAGGGCCGCGGCTACGCCACCGAGGCGGCTGCGGCCTGCCGCGACCTCGCGCTCGCCCACCGCCTCGCGGGACGACTCGTGGCGCTCGTGCACCCGGACAACGCCGCCTCGAGGTGCGTCGCCGAGAAGACTGGCCTCCGCGTGATCGGCGAGGACCGCGACGACAGTGGACTCGTCCGCACGATGCTCGGGATGCCGCTCGGCGGGCCCGCGAGCCTCCGCAACGAAGGCTGAGCGCCCCCGTCCGCGCTCGAGCGCCGTCGATCGACCGCTCAGCCTTCACTGTGCGGGTCTCGGTCTAGAGCCGGTCGTCCAGAGCCGCGATCAGCGCCGCCCGGTCCTCGCGGAGGATCGACGCTCCGCCCCCCGGCACGGTCCGCACCTCGACGCCGCGGCCGGCGAGAACGCCGCCCAGCGAGCCGTGGCCCAGCGGGTCCTCCGGCAGCACGGCGAGCGTCGGCACGGGGAACGTCTCGGGGGCCTCGGCCGCACCCCGCGCCGTCAGCCCGTCGGCGGAGTCCTGCTCCCAGAGGGCGTGGGCCGACACGTCGAGCTCGATCTGCTCGTCCGTCCAGATCGGGTGGCGGTGGCGGAGGGAGTCGGCGTCGCCCTTCTCGACGTGCGCGACCGAGCCGCCGCGGTGGAGCGCGCTCGTCAGACCGCGGGCGTCGGAGAACGCGGGGTCGAGCAGGATCAGCTGATCGGCCCGGTAGTCCGGAGCGAGCCGGGCGGCGACGACGGCTCCGAGGCCGTGGCCGATGACGAGGTCGGGGGTCTGCAGCACCGAGGCGCGGACGTCCGACGCCCAGCGCTCCGGCGAGTACACGGGCGACGCGGGGGAGCCGCCGTGACCGGCGAGGTCGGGGGCCACCACGCGGTAGCCGTGCTCGTGCAGTGCGGGGACCAGGGCGTACCAGATCCGGGAGTCGGAGCCGAGGCCGTGGAGGAGGAGCGCCGTCCGCTCGCCCGTTCCGCCGTAGTCGCGGACGAACAGCGCCAGCGGCTCGGCCGGCGCGGCGGCCAGCGCCTTCCGCTCGGCGCGCGTCGGTTCCAGCACGAGGGTGTTGCCGAACGCCTGCGGTGCCGGCCCGAAGGCGTCGCGCGCGCTCTGGATCACCTTGCGGCCGAGCATCGCGTTGCCGACGCCGCCCAGTGCCGCTCCGATCCCGAACGGCATCGCGCGGCCGATGAGCCCCGCGCCCTGCTGGGCGAGGAAGTGCTTGGCGAAGGACTTCTTCGCGCGGTCGGCCAGCTCGCCCACGAGGAAGGACGGCAGGCCCTTCGTGACCACCGAGCCCCAGTACTGGTTGAGGCCGCTGCCCCCGCCGACGGCCTGCCCGGCCACCTGGCGCACCATCTCGCTGCCGGAGGAGCCCATCATCAGCGTGAGCACGAGGGCCCGAGCGCGGTCCGGGTCCTCGAGCGGGATCCCGTGCACCTCCGTCACCGACTGCGCGAAGAGCGCGCTCGCCTCCAGGAACCCCGCCGCTCCCGCGCCGGAGAGGGCCACCGAGGCGGCCGTGCCGATGCCGGGGACGACGGCGGTCGCTCCGATCGCCGCGCCTCCCGCGGCCACGCTCGAGAGGTACTGCCGCTCGAGCGAGGTGATGATCTGCTCCGGAGTCGCACCGGGACGCCGGCGCCGCAGCAGACGGATGTTCGCCAGCACGGCCGGGCGCTGCACCGCGAGGAGCCGGTCGAGCAGCTTCGCCAGCTGCGCGTTCTCGGAGCCGTCGGCCTGCTCCACCTCGCCGGCCCTCTCCACGGCGCGCTCGCGCTTGCGGTCCTTCTGGGCCATGTCGTGCACTCCTGCGTCCTCGGGCGCCGCGTGCGGGAGGGGTCAGTCGTCGGAGACGGTGCCCTGGACGGGCGGGCCCTCGGCCGGCGCCGTGCTGCTCCGCGGTGTCGGCGCGTAGTCCTCAGCGTAACGCGCGAGCACCTCCTCGATCGGCGCGTCCAGCACCAGTCGGCCCTTGTCCAGGTAGAGGCCGCGGGTGCAGAAGCGGCGGAGGTCGCGCTCGTTGTGCGAGACGAAGAAGAGGGTCCGGCCGGAGGCGAGGAGCTCCTCGATCCGCGCGTAGCACTTCTCGCGGAACGCCCTGTCGCCGACTGCGAGCACCTCGTCCACCAGGATGATCGGCTCCTCGAGCCGCGACACGACGGAGAAGGCGATGCGCACCTTCATCCCGCTCGAGAGGTGCTTGTAGGGGGTGTCCAGGAAGTCGCCGATCTCGGCGAACTCGATGATCGAGTCGAAGCGGGCGTCGACCTCGCGCTTGGACATCCCGTGGAGGCCCGCGGTCAGGTAGACGTTCTCGCGGACGCTCAGGTCGGCCACGAAGCCGCCGGTGATCTCGATGAGCGGAGCGACGCCCCCGCGCACCTCCACCGCACCCTCGTCCGGCAGCACCACGCCGGCGACGAGCTTGAGCAGCGTCGACTTGCCCTGACCGTTCCGGCCGACGACGCCGATCGCCTCGCCCGCCCGCACCTGCACGTCGAGCCCGCGCAGCGCCCAGAACTCCCCGGGCCGCGAGCGGCGGGAGCGGCCGGCGAAGAGGTCCTTGAAGGAGCGGCGGCCCCGCCGGTTGCGGCGGAAGCGGATCCCGAGGCCGCGGCACTCGATGACCACCGGGGCGTCGGCCATCACAGCTCCTTCAGCACGGCGCGCTCGGAGCGGCGGAAGACGACGAGGCCCAGCACCAGCACGAGCACCGAGATCCCCGCGGAGGCGAGGATGAGCGGGACGTCGAGCTCGCTCTCGAAGAACGCGGAGCGGTAGAGGGCGAAGATCCCGCTGAGCGGATTGAGCGCCGCGAGCGGCCGGATCTGCTCCGGCAGGTTGGCCGTGGAGTAGATGATCGGCGACGCGTAGAAGAGGAACCGGAGCACGAGCTTCACGGCCCGCTCCAGATCGCGGAAGAACACCACGAGCGGAGCCACCAGCAGGCCCACGCCGAGCGTGAGCAGTGCCTGCAGGAGGATCGCCACGGGGAACAGCAGCGCCGCCCAGGTCAGGTGCGCGCCGGCGATCACGGCGAAGAGCACCAGCACCGGCAGGCTCGCCACGAACTCGATGCCCTTCGAGAGCACGATCCGGCCGACCCAGATGGTCCGCGGGATCGACGTCGACCGCACCAGCTTCGCCTCGCGGAGGAACGCGCGGGTCGCGTCGGAGGTCGCCTGGTTGAACCACATCCAGGGCAGCAGGCCCGCGAGCAGGAAGACGATGTACGGGTCCTCGCCGACGGTCCGCTGGAAGACGACGGTGAAGACGAAGAAGTAGATGCCCGACATGACGAGCGGGTCGAGCACCGACCAGACGTAGCCGAGCGCGCTCGTGGCGTAGCGGACGGTGAGGTCGCGCTTCGTGAGGAGCCAGAGGGAGTGGCGGTAGCGCCAGGCCCGGGAGCGCCGGTGGCGCAGGGCCGTCTCGGTCGCGAGGGTGTCGGCCGTGCTCACTGCGCGACTCCTCCCGTCGGCTCCGCTCGAGCCGGGGAGGGGAGCGTCAGACGAAGAGGTTCGCGCGCTCGAGGTCCTCGGCGAAGTCCACCTCGACGGCGTAGAGGTCGGAGATGTCCATCGGCTCGACGAGCAGGCGGTCCTGCTCGATCGCCAACTCTATGCCACGCTCGAAGTAGTCCTGGGCGTCGACCCGGGCGAGCTGGCGCACCAGCGCGGCCTTGTCGGAGGCGGACACGTAGTTGATCCCGACCGCCTCGCCGAGGCCGCCGCGCACCGTCTTGGAGAGCTCCTGGATGAAGCCCTCGGCGCTCGTCGTGTACTTGACCTCCTCGTCCGACACCTTCGAGGTGTTGACGGTGACGAAGGAGACGTCCTTCGCGATGAGCGCGGCCGCCCGGTCGAGGATGCGCGGGTCGAAGACGACGTCGCCGTTCATCCAGAGGACGCCGCCCTGCCCGCTCGCCTGCAGCGCGCGGAGGAGGCTCTTGGAGGTGTTCGTCTGGTCGTACTGCTCGTTGTAGACGAACGTCGCCGAGGGGAAGGCCTCGATGATGTGCTCGAGCTTGTAGCCGACGACGATGCTCACCGGGATCTTCGCGCCGAAGGCGTGGTGGATGTTGTCGAACTGCTGCTGCATGATCGTGCGCCCGTCGCTGAGCGGCGTGAGCGGCTTGGGGAGGGAGCGGCCGAGCCGGCTGCCCATCCCTGCGGCGAGGATGACGACGGTGGCGGGGCTGCTGCTCGTCGAACCTGTGTGCATCATCGTGTGTTCTCCTCGAATTAACCGCTGCGTCTCGATCTGGTCGACTCCTCGGGTAGAGACCTAGTGTACAGTTCACGCCCCCCGGGGCCAGAGTGGTTGACCTCTCGCCGTGTCGCCGGGTGTCGGCGCGGGCGCCGGGGGCCCCCGGACGAGTTGGTACCGTAGCCGGATGACGTCCGTGACGAACGCCGAGCCCGCTGAGGGTGCCGCGGATCCGGACGGCGCCTCGCCCGTCGTCTTCGAGCTGCACCAGCTGACCCGGACCTTCGGGAGGACGGTGGCGGTCGACCGCATCGACCTGGCCGTCCGTGCGGGGACCTTCTACGGGATCATCGGCCCGAACGGCGCGGGCAAGACCACCACGCTCTCGATGATGACGGGCCTGCTGCGGCCCGACACCGGCCGCGTGCTCGTGCACGGCGTCGACGTCTGGAAGGACCCGTCGGCCGCGAAGCCGCTGATCGGCGTCCTGCCCGACCGCCTCCGGCTGTTCGACCGGCTCACCGGCGCGCAGTTCCTCGCCTACTCCGCCGCGCTGCGCGGCATCGACCTCACTACCGCGAAGCAGCGCACGGTCGAGCTGGGCGAGGCGCTCGGCCTCTCCGACGCGCTGGAGCGCCTGATCTCGGACTACTCCGCGGGGATGGCGAAGAAGGTCGCCCTCGCGGCGGCGATGATCCACGCTCCGCGCGTGCTGGTCCTCGACGAGCCGTTCGAGTCGGTGGACCCGGTCTCCTCGGCCGCCGTCATCACCGTGCTGCGCCGCTTCGTCGAGGGCGGCGGCACCGTCGTCCTCTCCAGCCACGGGCTCGACTTCATCGAGCGCGTCTGCGACGACGTGGCCGTGATCGTCGGCGGGCGCGTGCTCGCCTCCGGGACGGTCGCGGAGGTCGCCGGCACCGCGACGCTGGAGGAGCGCTTCCTCGAGCTCGCGGGCGGCAAGCAGATCGCCGAGGGGCTGCAGTGGCTGCACGACTTCTCCGGCTGAGGATCGACGTCCTCCTGGGCGCGTTCCGCTCAGGGCCCGCGCGCTCGGCCGGCGCCGTCCTGGGCGTGCTCGTGGTCGTCGCGGTGACGGCCCTGCTGATCGGGGCGATCGGCGCTCTGCGCTCCTCGGACGCTTCGGCGGGAGCCCTCGTGACGGCAGGCGGCCTCGTCTCCGTCGGCTTCCTGGTGCTGCCCTTCCTGCTCGGCCCGCTCGACCCGATGGACCCGCGGGCGTTCCGGCTCTTCGGCCTTCCGCCGCTCCGCCTGGCCGGTGCGCTGGCTCTGGCCGGCCTCGTCTCGGTCCCCACGCTCGCGCTGCTGGTGGTCGGGCTCGCGAGCGCGCCGCTCGTCCCCGGTGCCGGCGCCTTCGCCGTGGTCGGCCCGCTCCTCGCGGTGGCGACGGCCTCGCTCTTCGCGCGGATCGGCCTCGCCGCCTCCGCCGCACTCGTCCCCTCCCGGACCGCCCGCGAGCTGCTGGCCGTGCTCGGCCTGGTGCTGATGCTGGGCGGTCCCGCCGCCCTCGGCGCCGCCGCGCTGGTCGACATCGGGGACACACCGGTGCTCGAGCGCTGGGGCGCGATGATGGGAGCCACACCGTTCGGTGCGGCCTGGATGATCGCCCCGGCCGCCCGGACCGGGGACGCGCTCGGCCCGCTCCTGCTGTCCCTGGCGACGCTCATCGCGGCGGGAGTGCTCTGGTGGCTCGTCGTCCGCCTGCTGACGGGGCGCCCCGAGCGCACGCACCGCCCGCCGCGCGGCCTCCGCCTGGGCTGGTTCGACGTCCTCGGCTCGACGCGCACCGGAGCGATCGCGGCGCGCAGCATCACGTACTGGCTCCGGGATCCGCGCTACCAGGCGTCGCTGGTGGCCGTGCCTGTGCTGCCCGTCGCGGCGCTGCTGCTGCTCGCGGTGGTCGGAGTCCCCTTCCCGCTGCTCTCGCTGCTCCCGGTGCCGCTGATCGCGCTGTTCCTCGGCTGGTTCCTGCACAACGACGTCGCCTACGACGGCTCGGCGTTCTGGCTGCACGTCGCCGCGGGCGTCAGCGGCTGGTCCGACCGGCTCGGCCGCGCCTTCCCGACCCTCCTGCTCGGCGTGCCGGTCGTCGTGATCGGCTCGCTGATCAGCAGCGCGACCTCGGGGCTCCCCGACGCGCTGCCCGTCGTGCTCGCGGTGAACACCTGCCTCCTGCTCGTCCCCGCCGGCGTCGCCAGCGCCGTCTCGGCACGGCTCGCCTATCCGGCTCCGCGCCCGGGCGACAGCGCGTTCACGCAGCCCCAGGCCCCCGGAGCCAGCGGTGCCGGTCCGCAGTCCCTCGCGTTCGGATTGGGGCTGCTCCTCTCGGCGCCGGCCGTGGTGCTCGGCGTCCGGGCGCTCTTCGTCGACCCGGAGGCGGCGGGGGACGCCGTGCTCGTGGGCTTCAGCAGCGCGGTGGTCGTCTTCGCCCTCGGCGTGCTCCTCGGCGGCCGGCTCTTCGAGCGCCGCGCGACCGAGCTGGTCGCGTTCACCAGCCGCTACTAGCGGCCCAGGAGCACCTCGAGCTCGGCCACGACCAGGTCCGGGCGCGTGAGGAACGGGTGGTGGCCGGTCGGCACGTCGACCGAGCGCGTCGCCCGCTCGGCGTGGGAGCGCTGGAGCCCGACGCTCGTGCTCCGGTCCTCGGTGCACACCAGGTAGGTCGACTCGGCGCCCCGCCAGCCCGCCGCCGTCGTCGGAGTGGAGAAGGCGGACGAGGCCTGCGTCGTCACCCGCTGCCAGGCGCCCTCGCGGTCCTCCTCGTCGCCGTCCTGGAGGAACCGGTCGGCGAAGGACCGCGCGTCGTAGCCCGCGATCTGCAGCGAGCCGTCGGGCAGCAGTCCGATGCGGACAGGGTCCGGCTCGCCGCTCATGATCGCGCCCTGGGAGAGCCCGGGCTCGGGGGTGTAGGAGGACACGAGCAGCAGGCCGGCCACGGCCGGGTGGGGGCCCGCCTCGGCGATCACTGTCCCGCCGTACGAGTGGCCGACGAGCACGGTCGGGCCGCCGGCCTCCAGCGCCTCCCGCAGTGCTGCGGCGTCCGCAGCCAGGCCGGGCTCCGACTCGGGATCCGCGGGGGACTCACCGCAGGAGGGGAGCGCGAGGGCGCGGCTGCGGACGCCCGTCCGCTCCTCGAGCAGGGCGGCGGTTCGCCGCCACCACCAGCCTCCGTCGCGCACCAGCGCGCCGTGCACGAACAGCACGTCCATGGAGTCTCCTTCTCTCCTCGGAGCTCCGACGCTAGCTGCCGCGCGTAGGATCGTCGGCATGATTCCGCGCGCCGAGAACAGCAGCACCGACCCCCTCGAGGGAGGCGGAGGAACCGCCACCCTCGACCGCGAGCTCGAGGAGCTCCTCAACCAGGAGTCCATCGAGCCGGGCGACCACGAGCGCTTCTCCCACTACGTGCCCAAGGACAAGATCCTCGAGAGCGCCATCACCGGCAAGCCGGTCCGCGCGCTCTGCGGCAAGAAGTGGCTCCCGGGCCGCGACCCGGAGAAGTTCCCGGTGTGCCCGGCGTGCAAGGAGATCTACGCGAAGATGAAGTGAGCTCCCGCCTCGCTCACTCGTAGCGGGTCGGGAGGACGGGCTCGCCGCGGCCGAGCCGGAGCGCGTCGATCGGCAGCTCGAGGACGGCGTTCGCGTGGTGCTCGCGGGCGGCCGCCACTCCCTCGATGCCGAGGTGCTCGGGCCGGATCGTCCCGTCCTCGATCAGGGGGACGAGCAGCGCCCGCTCGCCCTCGCCGACGGCACCCTCGGGACCGGCGCCCACGTGCACGACCTCGGCCTCGGCGACCCCGTCCTCCGAGAGCAGCCGGCCGGCGGCCTTCCGCCCGCCGATCGACGCCTTCGAGACCGACTTCTTCGCCACCGCGACCCACTCGCCCGCATCGTCCTCGTGCGCGACCAGCTTGTAGACCATGCCCGCCGTCGGGTGGCCCGAGCCCGTCGCCACCGAGGTGCCGACGCCGTAGGAGTCGACCGGTGAGGCCGCGAGCGCGGCGATCCCGTACTCGTCGAGGTCGTTGGTGACGGTGATGCGCGTGCCGGTCGCGCCGAGCGCGTCCAGCTGCTGCCGGACGGCGGCCACCTGCTGGGGGAGGTCGCCGGAGTCGATGCGCACGGCGCCGAGGCCGGTGCCCGCGACGCGGACCGCCAGGTCGACGGCGGCGGTCACGTCGTAGGTGTCCACCAGGAGGGTCGTGCCCGGGCCGAGCGCGGCGACCTGTGCGCGGAACGCCTCCTCCTCCGAGTCGTGGAGGAGCGTGAAGGAGTGCGCGGAGGTGCCCATCGTGGGCACGCCGAAGCTGCGCCCCGCCTCCAGGTTCGAGGAGGCGCCGAACCCGGCGATGTAGGCGGCGCGCGCCGCGGCGACGGCGGACCGCTCACCGGCGCGGCGCGAGCCCATCTCCGCCAGCGGGCGCCCGTCGGCGGCCGAGACCATCCGTGCGGCGGCGCTCGCCACGGCGCTGTCGTGATTGAGGACGCTGAGCACCAGGGTCTCCAGCAGCACGCCGTCGGCGAAGGGCGCCTCGACGATGAGCACGGGGGAGCCGGGGAGGTAGACCTCGCCCTCGCGGTAGCCCCAGACGTCGCCGCGGAAGCGGTAGTCGGCGAGCCAGTCCAGCGTGCGGGAGTCGACCACGCGGTTCTCGCGGAGCCAGGACAGCTCGTCCTCGCTGAAGCGGAAGCGGGAGATCAGCTCGAGGAGCCGGCCGGTCCCGGCGAGCACGCCGTAGCGGCGTCCGGGCGGGAGGCTCCGGGCGAACACCTCGAACATGCAGCGGCGGTCGGCGGTGCCGCTGCCGAGGGCGCCCTCGACCATCGTGAGCTCGTACCGGTCGGTGAGGAAGGCCGTGGAGTCCATCCGCTCAGTGTTCCACGGCCGCCCCCGCGCGGCCCAGGCGCGGGTTCCGGGGCTTGCGCGCGCCGCCGGGCCCGGGAACGGCGTGCGGCCGGGACCGGCCCGCAGGGCGCGGGTAGGCTGTTCCTCCGTGACGGACGCACCGCTGGGCATCTTCGACTCCGGAGTCGGCGGGCTCACCGTCGCCCGCTCCGTGATCGACCAGCTGCAGAACGAGTCGATCGTCTACCTCGGCGACACCGCGCACTCGCCCTACGGGCCCAAGCCGCTCGCCGACGTCCGCGCCTACGCCCTCGACACTCTCGACACCCTGGTCGACCAGGGCGCCAAGCTGCTCGTCATCGCCTGCAACACCGCCTCGGCCGCGATGATGCGCGACGCCCGCGAGCGCTACACGCTCGGCCGCGGCATCCCGGTGATCGAGGTCATCCAGCCCGCCGTCCGCAGCGCCGTGCGCGACACCCGCAACCGCCGCGTCGGCGTGATCGGCACCGTCGGCACCATCCGCTCCCGCGCCTACGACGACGCCTTCGTCGCCGCGCCCGACCTGCAGCTGTTCACCGCCGCCTGCCCGCGCTTCGTCGAGTTCGTCGAGGCGGGCGTCACCTGGAGCGACGAGCTGCTCGCGGTGGCGGAGGAGTACCTCGCGCCCCTCAAAGCCGCGGGGGTCGACACACTCGTCCTCGGCTGCACCCACTACCCGCTGCTGCGCGGTGCGATCGCGTACGTGATGGGGCCGGACGTCCGCCTCGTCTCGAGCGCCGAGGAGACCGCGCTCGACGTCTACCGGACTCTCGTGGCGCACGGCCTGCAGCGCACCTCCGCCGCGCCTCCGACCTACCGGTGGGAGGAGACGGGCTCGAGCGACTTCGTCCGCCTCGCCCGCCGCTTCCTCGGCCCGGAGGTCTCGAGCGTCGACCTCGTCGAGACCGGCACCATCAACCTGCGCGAGCTCGACCGGGCCGCGCTCCCGCACGATCGAGGGAGACCCGAGTGACCGACAGCACCGCATCGAAGGCCCTGCGCAAGGACGGGCGGGCGCCCGACGAGCTGCGCACCGTGACGATCGAGCGCGGCTGGAGCACCCAGGCCGAGGGATCCGCGCTCGTCTCGTTCGGGAACACCAGGGTGCTCTGCACCGCATCCTTCACCAGTGGCGTGCCGCGCTGGCTGCAGGGCAAGGGCAAGGGCTGGGTCACCGCCGAGTACGCGATGCTGCCCCGCTCCACCAACTCCCGCATGGACCGCGAGTCGGTCAAGGGGAAGGTCGGCGGGCGCACGCACGAGATCTCGCGGCTGATCGGCCGGAGCCTGCGCGCAGTGGTCGACACGAAGGCGCTCGGCGAGAACACCCTCGTCATCGACTGCGACGTCCTCCAGGCCGACGGCGGCACCCGCACCGCGGCGATCACCGGCGCCTACGTGGCGATGGCCGACGCGATCGAGTGGGCGCGCGGCAAGAAGTACGTGGGGCAGAAGGCGCAGCCGCTGATCGACAGCCTCTCGGCGGTGTCCGTCGGCATCATCGACGGCGTGCCGATGCTCGACCTGGCCTACGTCGAGGACGTGCGCGCCGAGACCGACATGAACGTCGTGGTCACCGGACGCGGCCTGTTCGTCGAGGTGCAGGGCACCGCCGAGGGGGCCCCGTTCGACCGCCGCGAGCTCGACGCACTGCTCGACCTCGCGGTCGCCGGCGCCTCCGACCTCGCGCGGATCCAGGCCGAGGCGCTCGCCGCGGAGTCCGGCGCGTGAGCCTGGACCTCGTCCTCGCCACGCACAACGCGGGCAAGGTGGAGGAGTTCCGCGCCATGCTGGCCGGCGCCCTCCCCGGGGTCGGCGTCCGCGCCTACGACGGACCCGAGCCCGTCGAGGACGGCGTGAGCTTCGCCGAGAACGCGCTGATCAAGGCGCGCGCGGCGGCGGCTCACACCGGCCTCGTGGCGCTCGCGGACGACTCCGGGATCTGCGTCGACGTCCTCGGCGGCGCCCCGGGCATCTTCTCGGCCCGCTGGTCGGGACGCGCGCACGACGCGACGGCCAACCTCGAGCTCCTCCTCGCGCAGCTGCACGACGTGAAGGCGGAGCACCGCGGTGCGCACTTCAGCTGCACGATCGCCCTCGTGGTACCGGACTCCGTGCTCCCCGGCGGGCAGGAGACGGTGGTCGAGGGGCGCTGGGACGGCGCGATCGCGACGGCGCCGCGGGGTGGGAACGGCCACGGTTACGATCCGGTGTTCGTCCCCGAGGCCGGTGCGCTCACGGCCGCCGAGCTCGCTCCCGAGCAGAAGAACGCCCGGAGCCACCGTGCCCGCGCGTTCACCGCGCTGCGCGCCGAGCTCGCCGCCCTGTCCGCCCGCCTCTGACCCGCGCTCGGCCCCCCTCCCTGCCCCCTCCTCGCTCTGTCCCCCGCCGCGAGATGCCACTTCGGTACACGCCCGTCGGCGTGTCGCGTACCGAAGTGGCATCTCGCGGAGGCTGAGGCGGGGCGGAGGGTGAGGCGGGGGCCGAGGCCGAGGTCAGGACTTCGGGTGCTTGTCGTCCAGGGTGTCGGCGTCGAGCACGTAGGCGGCCGACTCGGTCGAGTCGGTCTCGGGGTCCGCGGCGAGCTTCGCCTTGCGCTGCTGCTGGAAGAAGTGGAAGAGCGTCGGCACCAGCGCGAGCACGACCGCGCCGATCAGGATCACGTCGATGTAGTGCGAGACGAAGTCGGCGACCGGCGGGATGAAGGCGAGCAGCCACCCGATCAGGGTGACCCCGCTGCCCCAGATCAGGGCGCCGATGAGGTTGTAGAGGCTGTACTTGCGGTAGTTCATGTGGGCCACGCCGGCCGCGATCGGCGCGAAGGTGCGGACGATCGGCACGAAGCGCGCGAGGATCACAGCGAGGCCGCCGAAGCGCTCGAAGAACGCGTTGGTCCGCTTCACGTTCTCGATGCTGAAGAAGCCGGACTCCTTGCGCTCGAAGACGCGCGGGCCGGCCTTGTGCCCGATCAGGTAGCCGACCTCGCCGCCGAGGAAGGCCGAGAACCCGACGGCCAGGCAGATGAGCCAGATGGGGACGCCGAGGCCGCCGTTCGACGCGTTCTCGTGGGCCAGCAGGCCCGTGATGATCAGCAGCGTGTCGCCGGGGAAGAGGAAGCCGATCAGCAGCCCGGTCTCGGCGAACACGATGAGGCAGACCACCAGCACGCCCCAGGGGCCGAACGAGGTCAGGATCGTCTCCGGATCGAGCCAGGGGACGAGGGCGGCGTGGTTCAACGGATCTCCAGTCGACAGGGGCCGGTGGCCGGTCGGCGGTCACGCGAGCGCGCTCAGCGTACCGGCCGATCCCGTGCGGAAGGAGGGACTCGAACCCTCACGCCTCTCGGCACAGGAACCTAAATCCTGCGTGTCTGCCATTCCACCACTCCCGCGTGCGGGCTCCAGTGTAGGAGGAGGGCCCCGCGCCTCAGTCGCGGGGGGCTGACCGGGGGAGGTACCGCGGGATCCAGCGGGCGAGCGCCCCCGCTCCGCCCAGACCGAGCACCCCCATCACGACAGCGGCGAAGGGGAGCGAGACCAGGGCGGTGAGCGCCGACACGACGATCGGGGCGGCGGCGTTGCCCGCGTCCCCGGTGAAGCGGAACGCGCCGAGGAACGGGGCCGGATCGGCGGGCGGCGCGAGATCGGCGCCGATGGTCATCAGGATCCCGGAGCCGATGCCGTTCGCGGCCGCGAGCACGCAGGCCACGGCGACGAACCAGGGCACCGGATCGAGGGCGAGCACCGAGGCGGCGAGTGCGAGGTGCCCGAGCCCGAGGCCGATCATCGAGGGGATCGCGGTGGCGCCCCGGCCGAAGCGGTCCATCAGCTGGCCGCCGGCGTAGAAGAGGGCGAAGTCGAGCGCGCCGGCGATGCCGATGATGATCGCGGTGTCGGTCTCGGCGAGCCCGATGCTCACCGCCCAGAGAGGGAGGATCAGCGTCCTGCTCGCCCGCAGCGCCCCGATCACGGCGGCGCCGGTCCCCATCCGCGCGAGGACCCCGCGGTGCTCGCGCAGCGTCCCGAGCAGCGACTGCGGCGACTCCGGGACGGTCGCCGGCGCCTCCGCCGCGACCACCTCGCCCGGGGCGGCGCGGTCGGCCGCGGCCTGCGCCCGCCGCAGGACCGTCGCGGGGTCGGGCACGAGGAGCAGGACCGCGACCGCCGCCACGCAGCAGACGATGTGCACCCAGAAGACGGACTCGACGGAGCCGGTGAGGTGCACCACTCCGGCCGCCAGGAACGGGCCGATCAGCCAGCCGGCGCGGAAGGCCCCGGCGAGGGCGCTGAGCGCGCGGGCGCGGTGGGTGATCGGCACGAACGACGTCATGAACGCGTGCCGCGCCAGCGCGAAGACCGCGGTCGCGAGGCCGATCACGAAGACGCCGATCGTCAGCCCGACCCACGACGTCGAGAGCAGGCACACCACCAGCCCGAGGATCGACGCGGCCGAGGCTCCGAGCATCGCGCCGCGCTCGCCGATCCGCGAGACGATCCAGCCGCTCGGGATGTCGCCCGCCAGCTCGCCGATCATGATCATCCCGGCCACGAGCCCCGCCAGCGCCAGTGTCGCGCCGAGATCGCCCGCCGCGGCCGGCAGGAGGGGGATGATCGCCCCCTCGCCGATGGAGAAGAGGAGCGTGGGGAGGAAGGTCGACAGCAGCAGCGGCCCGACGGGGAAGGGGCGCGGAGCGGTGCTGGTCACCGTCCCCAGGGTACGCCCGGGCCGGAGGGCGGCTCCCGGCCCCCGGTAGTCTGGACCCACCATGCTGGACAACGACTTCACCGAGCAGATCACTGCTCTCCGCTCCACCTTCGCCGACATCCGCGCCGTCATCGACGTGGACGGCCTCCGCTCGAAGATCGCCGAGCTCAGCGAGCAGGCCGGCGCCCCCGACCTGTGGGACGACACGGCCAACGCGCAGAAGGTGACCAGCGCCCTCAGCCACCGCCAGTCCGAGCTCGCGCGGATCACCGCGATCGACCGGCGCCTGGACGACCTCGAGGTGCTCGTCGAGATGGCGAACGAGGCCGAGGACGCCGAGTCCGAGCAGGAGGCGATCGCCGAGCTCTCCTCCCTCCAGAAGGTCATGGGCGAGCTCGAGGTGCAGACCCTGCTCGACGGCGAGTACGACGACCGCCCCGCCGTGGTCACCATCCGCGCGGGAGCGGGCGGCGTCGACGCCTCCGACTTCGCCGAGATGCTCATGCGCATGTACCTCCGCTGGGCCGAGAAGCACAAGTACGCGGCGACCGTCATGGACGCCAGCTACGCGGAGGAGGCGGGCATCAAGTCGGCCACCTTCCAGATCGACGCCCCCTACGCCTTCGGCACGCTCTCGGTCGAGGCGGGCACCCACCGCCTCGTGCGGATGAGCCCCTTCGGCGCCGCGGGCAAGCGCCAGACCTCCTTCGCCGCGGTCGAGGTCATCCCGCTGATGGAGGAGGCCGGGGCGATCGAGATCCCGGACAACGACATACGCGTGGACGTCTTCCGCTCCTCCGGTCCCGGCGGCCAGTCGGTGAACACCACCGACTCCGCGGTGCGCCTCACCCACCTGCCCACCGGCACCGTCGTGTCGATGCAGAACGAGAAGAGCCAGATCCAGAACCGCGCCGCGGCGATGCGCGTGCTCCAGTCGCGGCTCCTGCTGCTGCAGAAGGAGCAGGAGGCGGCCACCAAGAAGGAGCTCGCCGGGACCATCACCGCGAGCTGGGGCGACCAGATGCGCAGCTACGTCCTCGCTCCGTACCAGATGGTGAAGGACCTGCGCACCGACCACGAGGTCGGCAACCCCTCGCACGTGTTCGACGGCGACCTGGACGGCTTCATCGCCGCCGGGATCCGCTGGCGGAAGTCCTCCTAGCGCGGCGCGGGCGCGTCCCCACCGACGCGCCGCACGCCCCCTCGGCGGACTCTTCGGGATCGTCGCTTACCCTCGTACCGACATGATTCGCTTCGACAACGTCTCCAAGCAGTATCGGGGCGGCACGAGACCCGCCCTCAACGCCATCGATCTCGAGATCCTCCGGGGCGAGTTCGTCTTCCTCGTCGGCGCCTCCGGCTCCGGCAAGTCGAGCTGCCTCCGCCTGATCCTCAAGGAGGAGCGCCCCTCCTCCGGGTCGATCCACGTGCTCGGGCAGAACCTCGGCAAGATCTCGAGCCGCAAGGTCCCGTACTTCCGCCGCAACATGGGCGTGGTGTTCCAGGACTTCCGGCTGCTGCCGAACAAGTCCGTCTTCGACAACGTCGCGTTCAGCCTCCAGGTGATCGGCAAGTCGAAGGGCTACATCCAGGAGGCGGTCCCGGACACGCTCAAGATGGTGGGCCTCGCGGGCAAGGCCTCGCGCCTGCCCCACGAGCTCTCCGGCGGCGAGCAGCAGCGCGTGGCGATCGCCCGCGCCGTCGTCAACAAGCCGGCCGTCCTGCTGGCCGACGAGCCCACGGGAAACCTCGACCCGACCACGAGCGCCGGCATCATGGCGCTGCTCGAGCGGATCAACGCCGGCGGCACGACCGTGATCATGGCGACCCACGAGGCCGGCATCGTCGACCAGATGAAGCGACGCGTCATCGAGCTCTCGGCCGGCAGCATCGTCCGCGACGAGAGCCAGGGCGGCTACGGCCAGACCGAGAGCATCACCGTCGTCCACGACGGCGTCGTGGTCGTGGCGGCCGACGACCACGCGGTCGCCGAGCAGCCCGCGCCCCCGGCCCTCATCGACAGCGAGCTCGCGCCCGCCGAGGTCCCCGAGATCGACCTGCGCCAGGAGGCCCCGGCCCCGCCGCTCGAACCCGCCCGCCTCTCGCAGACAGCCGCCCAGCCCCGCGTGCCCGAGGGCCGCCGCTCCGCCGCGGCCGAGCCGGAGCGCGAGCCGGAGCCGGCCGCCGAGCCCGCCGCCGCCCCGCGCGTCGTCGAGCTGCAGAGCCAGACCGGTCCGATCTTCCTCCCCGCCGACACCGGCGCCCTGCCCGAGGAGTCGCTCGCCGCGCGCCTCGGCCTCCGCGCCCACGCGGGCGAGGGCGACGAGACCGGCGACGACCAGCAGAACGTAGGACCCGTCAAGTGAGATTCGCACTGATCTGGTCGGAGGTCGCCAGTGGCCTCCGGCGCAACGTCTCCATGGTCGTCTCGGTGATCCTGGTGACCTTCATCTCCCTCACCTTCGTCGGCACGGCGATCCTGCTGCAGATGCAGATCGGCCAGATGAAGAACTTCTGGTACGACAAGGCGCAGGTCGCGGTGTACATGTGCACCGCCACCTCCGGCGGCTCGAACTGCAGCGGCTCCGACGCCACCGCCGAGCAGATCGACGCGGTGCAGGGCCAGCTCGAGGGCGCCACGCTCGCGCCGTACATCGACCGCTCCTACTTCGAGGACCACGACCAGGCCTACGCGAACTTCCAGGAGCAGTTCGCGGGCAACCCGGTCGCCGAGTACGTCACTCCCGACCTGCTCAACCAGACCTTCTGGATCAACCTGAAGGACCCGACCCAGTCGGACGTCATCGTGGAGAGCCTGTCGAGCGTCTCGGGGGTCGAGAGCGTCACCGACCAGCGGCAGTACCTCGACCAGATCTTCTCGATCCTCAACGCGGCGAGCTACACGGCGATCGGCATCGCCGTCCTGATGCTCGTCGCGGCCGTGCTGCTCATCGCCACCACGATCCGCCTCTCGGCGTTCTCGCGGAGACGGGAGCTGGGCATCATGCGGCTCGTGGGGGCCTCGAACAGGTTCATCCAGACCCCGTTCATCCTCGAGGGGGTCTTCGCCGCGCTGGTCGGCTCGATCCTCGCGGGAGTCGCGGTGGTCGCCATCGTGCAGTTCTTCGTGCAGGGCTTCCTGGCGTACCGGATCCCGCTGACCTCCTTCGTGGGACTCGACGACGCTCTGATCGTCGTGCCGATCCTGATCGTGGTCGGCATCGTCCTGGCCGCCGTCTCGGCCAACGTCGCGATCGCGCGGTACCTGCGGGTCTGATCCCGGACCGGACGTATACTGGTGGGCTGTCCCGTTCGGGGCGGCCCACCGGTGCATCGCCCCGACGACGCCCGCCCCCTTCATCCGCTCGCGACCCGAGGAGCAGCCGTGCCCAGAGAACAGGGACAGAAGGTCGTCGCGACCAACCGCAAGGCGCGCCACGACTACCTCATCGAGGACACCTACGAGGCGGGCCTCGTGCTCACCGGCACCGAGGTGAAGTCCCTCCGGGCCGGCCGCGCGTCGCTCGTCGACGGCTACGCCTTCGTCGACGGGGGAGAGGCGTGGCTCGACGCCGTCCACATCAACGAGTGGGCGCAGGGCACCTGGACGAACCACCCGCCGCGCCGCAAGCGCAAGCTGCTGCTGCACAAGGCGCAGATCCTCAAGATCCACAACAAGGTGAAGGAGGGCGGGTACACGCTGATCCCGCTCTCGCTGTACTTCAGCGACGGCAAGGCCAAGGTCGAGCTGGCCGTCGCCAAGGGCAAGAAGGACTACGACAAGCGCCAGGTGCTCCGCGAACGCCAGGACCGCCGCGAGGCGGACCGCGCGATGTCGACCCGTCGCCGCCTCGGCGAGTAGGCCCCGCAGCGGGTGCTGCCCGACGGGTGCCGCGCAAGCCTCTTCTTCGCGCCCGGTGCTTTGGGAGACTGGGGCTCGTGACCTCCTCCGAGAACAGCGCCCCCGCCGCCCTGAGCGCCGCCGATGAGAAGACGCGGTGGCGCGCCTTCGCGGTGAGCGTCGGAGTCGCGGCGATCACGATCCTCGACCTCTCGAAGGTCAATGTGGGCCTTCCGTCGATCGAGCGCTCGCTCGGAGCGGACGCGAGCCAGCTGCAGCTGATCGTCGCGGGCTACGCGCTCGCCTTCGGCCTGGCGCTCGTTCCGGCCGGCCGGCTGGGCGACATCCGCTCGCGCCGGCTCCTGTTCCTCATCGGACTGACCGCGTTCACGGTCACGAGCCTGCTCTGCGCCGTCGCCCCGACGATCGAGCTGCTCGTCGTCGCGCGCTTCCTGCAGGGCGTCGCCGCGGGCATCCAGATGCCCCAGGTCCTCGGCCTGGTGCAGCAGATGTTCACCGGCGCCGAGCGGGCCCGGGCCTTCGGTGTCTTCGGCGCGACCATCGGCCTGTCGACCGCCTTCGGCCCGACCCTCGGCGGTCTCCTGATCGCGATCGGCGGCGAGCAGGACGGCTGGCGCCTGCTGTTCTGGATGAACATCCCGCTGGGCGTGGCCGCGCTCGTCTTCGCCTGGAAGCTCATCCCGAAGAAGCGCTCCCGGCCCGAGGGGGACAGATCCCTCGACCCCGTCGGCCTGCTCCTGCTGGCGGTCGCGATCTTCGCGTTCATGCTGCCGTTCCTGCTGACAACGGGCTCCTCCTCGGACTCGCCCTACCGCTGGTTCTGGCTGGTCCTCGCCGCGGCCGCCGCCGCAGTCTTCGTGCGCTGGGAGGCGCACTACGCCGCGTCGGGGCGCACGCCCGTGATCGACTTCCGCATCTTCCGGACCAGCTCCTACCGCAACGGCATCCTGGTCGCGACCTCCTACTTCGCCGCGATCCCGGCGACCTTCCTCCTCACCACGCTGTTCCTCCAGCAGGGGCTCGGTCTCGAGCCGGTGTTCGCCGGCATGGTGAGCATCCCCTTCGCTCTGACCTCGGCGGTGACCGCCTGGTACGGCGGCAAGCTCGTGCAGCGCTACGGCCGCGCGCTGGTGGTGCTGGGCATCGTGCTCGTGGTCATCGGCTTCACGCTCGTGCTGCTCGCCGCCGAGCTCCTCCCGGCCGAGACCGCGGCCTACGGCATGGGTGCCGCGATGCTGGTCGCCGGGGCCGGCGGCGGCTGCGTCGTGTCGCCGAACCAGACGCTCACCCTCGCCGAGATCCCGCCGGCGCAGGGCGGGGTGGCGGGCTCCGTCGGCCAGCTCGGCCAGCGCGTGGGCACCGCGGTCGGCACGGCCTGCGCCTCCGCCGTCTTCTTCGCGACGCTGGCGAGCGAGCGGGGGATGGCCGAGGGACTGGACCAGTACCACGACGCCTTCCGCAACGGGTACTTCGTCACCCTCGGGCTGATCGCGCTGGCACTCGTGCTCGGCCTGCTCGATCTTCGCCACCGCCGGGTGAGCGCCCGCGGAGCTGAGGTAGACTAGGGCCCGTAACTCCACAGTGTGCGACGAACGACCCACTCCAGCGGCCTCCGGGCCGTCGAGTGCTCGCGGGGATGATCGGTTTCGACATTGCCTGCGAAACTGCGAGAAGCGGGTCGAGGATCCAGGGTCATCTCGTCAACGATCCCTGGAAAACACAGGTGCCGAACAGAAGCGCACCGACTTCGCTCTCGCTGCCTAAGCCAGAGTAGATAGTCCGTCAGCCCGTGGGTGCGTCCTCGCCCCGGATCCTGGCGTCATCTAGAGGACTTGCTGCGTCGTTACGCCTGAGGGCGACGCGGGACTTGCACTCGGGCTGGGCCCGTCGACCGATGCGCCGATGGTAACGGTCGGGGCCGAGCAGAACGCTCTCATCGGCTACACCCGTAGAAGGCGCAGAATCACAGCGATGGACGGGGGTTCGATTCCCCCCATCTCCACCACCGGTCGTCGTCGCACACTGGGAGTTCTTCTCCGCCGCCCTCACGACGGGCGCACGTCGAGCTGTCTGATCCGCCCGTAGAGGGTGAGCATCGCCAGCCGGTCGTCGTCGTCGTGCGCGGAGCCGGAGAGAGCCTGCGGCGGGGCCCAGTCCCGGTAGAGCACGCCCGGCGCCAGCACGGCCACGGCGGTGCCCGCCGGGTAGTGGGCGCCGCGGTCCACCGGCAGCTCGGCGAACGCGTCGGGCAGGAGCCGGTGCAGGACCTCCAGAAGAGGGCGGAGCCGTGCTGCTCGCGCCTCGTGCACGGAGAGAGTCACGGCGTTCATGGCGGCGAGCGCGGCCACCAGGTGCTCGGCGGCGGCGTCGTCGTCGCAGCGCTCGGTGACCAGCAGCGATATCACGCCGCGCGGCTTCAGCCAGCCGAGCGTCGCGGCCTCGGCGTCTCCGCCCACCGAGACGACGCGGTCGGAGGCGTGGGCGTAGTCGTGCAGGAGCCGCGACCAGACGTCGCCCGGACCGGGCCCGTCGACCTGCGCGACCGCCTCCGCTGCAGCGAGGAGGGAGCTCTGCCGGTGGAGCCTCGGGAACAGGCTGTCGGCCGGTCCCCAGTGCTGCTCGGGCGTGCGCGAGCGCTCGGGGCGTTCCTGGTCGTGCCGGTCCTGCATGTCGACTCCTGAGCCGCCGGTCTCCGCACCCCCTCGCGCCTGCCGGTCGTCCCTTCACCCTGCGCTCCGGCGGGGCGCGTGTCAATGCGCCGAACGGGGGGTCGACCGGAGCCGGAGGTCAGCGAGCGGAGCCGAAGAGGCTGCCGGTGGTGGAGTCGTCGGCCGGGTCGAGGACGGCGCAGACGATCGTGCGGTCGCCGTGACGCCAGCCGACCTCGGAGGGGACCAGCGAGCGGTACTCGAGGGCGGAGTCGCCGTAGGCGATCCCCATCACGGCGCCGAACTCCGGCTCGCAGCCCGCCTCAGCCTGAGCGAGCAGCGTGTTGCGACTGGTGTAGCGGTCTCCCGGCTGAGCGAACGTGTGGAAGACCTCCAGCGCGTGCTCCTCGGCGCACGGGACGACGTCCACGTCGGCGATGCGGTCGTCGCCCGGGTCGGCCAGGCAGTCGCCGCGCCGCAGCGAGAACACGTCGGTGACGCCCGCGGTGACCACCGCGCCGCCCTCGTCGCGCACAGCCTCGGGACCGTCCGGGCCGACGACGGAGGAGCAGCCCGAGAGCAGCAGGAGGAGCGCCGCCGAGGCGAGCGCGGCCGTCCTGCTCCTCATCGCGGCGCCACGATCGCGAGCACCTCGTCGTGCAGCAGGCCGTTGGTGGCGACGGCGCTGCCGTGCCAGGGGCCGTCCTCCCCGTCGGCGGAGGTGAAGCGCCCGCCCGCCTCCTGCACGATCGGCACCAGCGCAGCGAGGTCGTAGGGCTTCACGTCGAACTCGCCCGCGCCGTCGAGCAGCCCCTCGGCGACGAGCATGTAGGGCCACGCGTCGCCGTAGGCCCGGTCGCGCCAGACGGCTCCGGCGAGCTCGAGCAGCTGCGGGAGCCGGCCCGCGCCGACCCACTGCTGGATGCTGTTGTAGCTGAAGGTCGCCGAGGCGAGGGTGTCGATCCCCGAGACGCGGAGCGGGCGCGGCTCCGCCCCGCCCTCCAGCTCGACGGCCCAGGCGCCGGAGCCCTCGGCCGCCCACCAGCGCGTGCCGAGAGCGGGAGCGGAGACGACTCCGACGACGGGGACGCCGTCGACCGCGAGCGCGATCAGGGTCGCCCAGATCGGGACGCCGCGGAGGAAGTGGGCGGTGCCGTCGATCGGATCGAGGATCCACTGCCGCGAGGCCTCGCCCGAGGTGCCGAACTCCTCGCCGAGGATCGCGTCGTCCGGCCGCTCGGCGGCGAGCAGCGCGCGGATCGCCTCCTCGACGGCGCGGTCGGCGTCGGTGACCGGGGTGCGGTCGAGCTTCGTGTCCACGACGAGGTCGAGCGCGCCGAACCGCTCCCGCGAGATCGCATCGGCCGCGTCCGCCAGGCGGAGGGCGAGTCGGAGGTCGTCGTCGAGGCTCTGGTCACTGCTCTGCGGGGTCACGCGACCACGATACCGGTGGGCCCCGCGGAGCCTCCGATCGCTGCCGCGGGCGGTCCGCCGCGCTCGATTTGACGAGACGGGGGGAGACGCTGGTAGTGTGATCCCTCGGTTCGGCACGCACGATCAGCCGGCCGGAATGCACCTCTAGCTCAATCGGCAGAGCAACTGACTCTTAATCAGTGGGTTCTCGGTTCAAGTCCGAGGGGGTGCACCAGCAGCCCCGCACCTCCTCGTGAGGTGCGGGGCTTCGTCGTTCCCGAGGACGGCCGTTCCCGGGCCCGTCCGGTCCCGACCGGACTCCTGACGGCGCCTCCGACGGCACGCCGACCAGGGCCGCGGAACGCCGACGGCTCCCGGCCGCCGGGAGGATCCCGAGGTCGAGTGCGGCGGAGGGTCGGGATGGGCAGCGCCTGAGCATCCGCACGGTGTCCGGCGCAGAATGCGGACCGACCCCCGTTCGCGTGGCAGGATCTCCGTTCGCTTCCGTTTCCCCTCCTGAAAGGACCGATGTGCCCGAAGACGTCCTCCCCGTGATCGGCTCGATCGCGCTCGCCGTGGTGATCGCGGTCGTGATCGCCGTGGTCGCGACCGCCGTCGTCGCCCTCGTGCTGCGCTCCGTCGGCAAGCGCAAGACTTGGGCGCGGCTGCTGATCCGGCGTCTGCGCATCCCGTTCCGCGTGCTGCTGATGACCATCGCGGTCTGGGCCGCGCTCGCCGCCACCGTGTCGGGCGACCCCTGGCCGGGACTCGTGCAGCGGGTGTTCCAGATCGCCACGATCGGCGCGGCGGCGTGGGTGATCGGCTCCCTGTTCGTGTTCCTCGAGGACCTGGGCGCCGAGCGCTACCGGACCGACACGGCCGACAACCGCCGGGCCCGCCGCCTCCGCACGCAGATGACGATCATCCGGAGGGTCGCCGTGGCGGCCGTCGTGGTCATCGCGATCGGCGCCTCGCTGCTGACCTTCCCCGAGGCCCGCACGGCCGGTGCGAGCCTCCTGGCCTCGGCCGGCGTGCTCTCGATCGTGGCGGGCCTGGCCGCGCAGTCGAGCCTCACGAACATCTTCGCCGGGATGCAGCTCGCCTTCAGCGACGCCATCCGCCTGGACGACGTGGTGATCGTCGAGACCGAGTGGGGGCGGATCGAGGAGATCACGCTGACCTACGTCGTCGTCCACCTCTGGGACGACCGCCGCCTGGTGCTGCCCACGAACTACTTCACGACCCAGCCGTTCCAGAACTGGACCCGCACCGGATCCGAGCTGCTCGGCGCCGTCGAGCTCGACCTGGACTGGCGGGTGAGCCCCGAGCAGATGCGCGACGAGCTGCACCGCATGCTCGAGGAGACCGACCTCTGGGACCGGCGCACCAGCGTGCTGCAGGTGACCGACGCGACGGGCGGCTTCGTCCGGATCCGGGTGCTGGTCACCGCGAAGGACGCGCCGACGCTCTTCGACCTGCGCTGCTACGTGCGCGAGCGGCTCGTCTCGTGGCTGCACGAGAACGACCCCGTCGCCCTTCCGCGTCAGCGCGTCGAGATGGAGCGGGAGCCCGCTCCCACCGCGACCCCGCGCCGGCACGGGTCCTCCGCCCCGGACAACCTGTTCTCGGGCGACGAGGGCTCGAACGAGCGGGGCGCTCTGTTCACGGGACTCATCGACATGCGCGACACCCCGACCCGCGACACCCGCGGAGTCCCCACCCGCGACCCGCGCGACTGACCCCCTCCGCGAGATGCCACCTGTGACGACGACACGCCGAGAACGGGCGTCACAGGTGGCATCTCGCGGGGGTCGGAGCGGGCGGAGGGGCGCCTAGCGGTTCACGGAGCTCATGTCGGCGTAGCGGTCGCCGACGGGGGCCTCGAGCGAGCCGAGGACGTCGAGCTGCTCCGGAGTCAGCACGAGGGCGTCCGCGGCGGCGTTCTCCTCGATGCGCGAGACGCGCTTGGTACCCGGGATCGGAGCGATGTCGTCGCCCTGGGCGAGCAGCCAGGCGAGCGCCACCTGAGCGGCGGTCGCGTCCGCCTCGGCCGCCACGCGGTCGACGGCCTCCACGATGCGCAGGTTCGCCTCCAGCGCTCCGTCGGCGAAGCGGGGGTTGTCGCGGCGGAAGTCGTCGCTGCCCAGCTCGGCGACCGAGCGGATGCTGCCCGTGAGGAAGCCGCGGCCCAGCGGCGAGTACGGCACGAAGCCGATGCCGAGCTCGCGGAGGACCGGCAGCACCTCCGCCTCGGGGTCGCGGGTCCAGAGCGAGTACTCGGACTGCACCGCGGTGACCGGGTGCACGGCGTGAGCGCGGCGGATCGTCGCGGGCGCCGCCTCCGAGAGGCCGTAGCCGCGGAGCTTGCCCTCCTGGATCAGCTCCGCGAAGGCCCCGGCGGTCTCCTCGACGGGGACGCCCGGGTCCATGCGGTGCTGGTAGTAGAGGTCGATGCGGTCGGTGCCGAGGCGCGCGAGCGAGCCCTCGACGGCGAGACGCAGGTTCTCCGGGGAGCCGTCGAGTCCGCGGCTCCCGTCGCCGCGGTGGCGGATCATGCCGAACTTGCTCGCCAGCACGACCTCGTCGCGGCGACCGGCCAGCGCGCGGCCGAGCAGCTCCTCGTTGGTGTACGGGCCGTAGATCTCGGCGGTGTCGAGGAACGTGACGCCGAGCTCGAGGGCACGGTGCACGGTGCGGATCGACTCCGCGTCGTCGGTGCCGGCGCCGGTGTAGAACGCCGACATGCCCATCGCGCCGAGGCCGAGGCGCGAGACCTCGAGGGCGGCGACGTCGGATCCGAGGGTGATCGTCTTCATCAGTGGGTGGTCCTCTCCTGGTACGCCGCGATCTTGATGTCGATCGCGGCGAGGCTGGCGTGTGTCCGGGCGAGCTGCGCCTCGACCTCCTCGCGGTGCGTCCGGAGCAGTGCGAGGCGCTCCGGCTCCGTGGCGGGCCCGGTCCGGAGGAGCCGGGCGTACTCGCGGATCCGCGCGATCGGCATCCCGGTCGCGCGGAGCTTGCTGAGGAAGTCGACCCAGCCGACGTCGGCCGGCCGGTAGCGGCGGTGCTGCGACGAGGCGCGCTCGACCGGGTCGAGCATGAGCCCGGCGCGTTCGTAGTAGCGCAGGGTGTGCACGGTGAGACCGGTGACGGCGGCGACCTGCGAGATCGACAGCACCTCCGGCTCGGCCGGGGCGGCGGTGGCGGTGGACATGGCGTCAACCTACGACCTCGAGTGCGCTCGAGGTCAAGCGGGAGCGGCCGGCTCAGCCGACCTCGCGGCTGAAGCCCAGGAGGGCTTCGGCGATGCGGGCGTCCGCCTCCTCGTGCCTGATGGTCGCCTCGCCGTCGCCCGCCTGCGGCCCGTACCACCCGAAGTCGGCGTGATTGGCGCCGTCGATCTCGACGAGGTCGGCGGAGGAGGGCAGCCGGACGCTCGCGTCGGCGACCTTCTCGGGGGTGCTGAGCCCGTCCTCCGATCCGCTGAGGCTGAGGACGGGGAGCTCGGAGCCCGAGAGGTCGTTCGCGCAGTAGCTGCCGAGCAGCACCAGGCCCGCCACCGCCGGGTCCTCGGCCCACTGGCAGGCCTTCACACCGCCGAGGGAGTGGCCGCCGACGAGCCAGCGGTCGACGCCCTCGGCCTGGCCGGTGAAGGTCTCGAGGGAGCGCAGGTCCAAGAAGGCCAGGTGCAGGATCGGCCGCGTGATCACGACGGTCGCTCCGGCGTCGACGAGCGGAGCCAGAGTCGCCTCGTAGGAGGAGGCGTCGACCTTCGCCCCCGGGATGAAGACCAGGCCCGTGCCGGCCAGCTCGCCGGTCGAGGTCGGCGTCATCACGAGTGCATTGTCCGTGCGCTCGACGGCGACCGCCGGATCGGCGCGCACCCGTGCGAGGGCGTCCTCGTCCGGGCCGCTGACGATCGAGCTCCAGGTGAGGAAGCCGAGGACCGCGACTCCGAGCACTCCGCCGATGCTCGTGAGCACGACGCGGCGGCGCCTCATCGGGCTGCCGCGATCGCGTCGGCCGCCTGCACGAGGGCGAGGTGGGAGAGGGCCTGGGGGGTGTTGCCCGCGTGCCGGCGGCCCTCGACGTCGTACTCCTCCGAGAGGAGGCCCACGTCGTTGCAGAGCCCGACGAGCCGGTCCATGAGGGTCCGCGCGTCGGCGATCCGGCCGGAGTCGGCGTACTGCCGGACGAGCCAGAAGGAGCAGGCGAGGAAGGGGTGCTCCCCGCCGGCGAGGCCGTCGACCGAAGACTCGGTCCGGTAGCGGTGCAGCAGGCCGTCCTGGAGGAGCACGCGCTCCAGCTCGGCGACGGTGCCGAGCATCCGCGGGTCGTCGGGGCGGACGAAGCCGACCATCGGCAGGACCAGGAGCGACGCGTCGACCTCGGGGGAGCCGTAGGACTGCACGAAGTGGCCGCGCTCGGCGTCGTAGCCCTGGGCCTCGATCTCGGCGCGCACCTCGTCGCGGAGGCGCTCCCAGGTCTCGACCGGACCGGGCAGGCCGTTCTCGCGCACGGCGCGGACGCCGCGGTCCAGGGCCGCCCAGATCATCACTCGCGAGTGCGTGAAGTGGCGGGGCTCACCGCGGATCTCCCAGATGCCGTTGTCCGGCCGCTGCCAGTTGGTCTCGACGAAGCCCAGCAGGGCGCGCTGGAGCGGCCAGGAGAACTCGGTCTCGTCCACGCCGGCCACGCGGGCCTCGTGCAGCGCGACCATCACCTCGCCGATCACGTCCGCCTGGTACTGGTCGACGGCGGCGTTCCCGATCCGCACCGGGGAGGCGCCGTCGTAGCCGGGCAGGCTCGGCATCTCGCGCTCGGGCAGGTCGCGCTCGCCGGCGAGGCCGTACATGATCTGCACGTCCTCCGGGGCGCCCGCGACCGCGCGGAGCAGCCAGGCCCGCCACTTCTGCGCCTCCTGCTCGAACCCGTGCGCGAGAAGGGCCTGCAGGGTGAGCGAGGCGTCGCGGAGCCAGACGTAGCGGTAGTCCCAGTTGCGGGCGCCGCCGAACTGCTCCGGGAGCGAGGTGGTCGCCGCCGCGACGATGCCGCCGGTCTCGTCGTCGGTGAGGGCGCGGAGGGTCAGCAGCGAGCGGACGACGGCGTCCCGGTGCGGGCCGTCGTAGTCGATGGCCGACGCCCACTCGGACCACCACGAGAGCGTGCGCTCGAGCGCGCGGTCGACGTCCAGGCGCTTGGGCGCCCGCTGGTGCGAGGGGAACCACGCCATCGAGAGGTCGACGACCGCGTCCGCGTCGACGTCGAACTCCGCGGCGTGGGCGTGGTCGACGGCCTTCAGCCGCACTCCGCGCACCACGACCGCGTCGGGGCCCGCGACGGCGACGAGCAGCGGGTCCTCGTCGGTCCCCTCCTGCCGCACCCAGGGCATGGTCCGGGCGTAGTCGAAGCGGATGCGCAGCTCCTGCCGCATCCGGACGGTCCCCGAGACTCCGCGCACCCGGCGCACCAGCTCGGCGCGCTCGTCGCGCAGCGGCATCACATCCACCACCTCGACCACGCCGGTCGGGGTCGTCCAGCGGGTGACCAGCGCGAGCGTGTCGCCGAGGTAGTGGCGCTCGCTCGTCGCCGCCCCGTCCACCGGCCGCAGCGACCAGCGCCCCTGGTCGTCGCCGCCGAGGAGGGCGCCGAAGACGGAGGCGGAGTCGAAGCGCGGCAGGCACAGCCAGTCGATCCCTCCGTCGCGGGAGACGAGAGCGGCTGTGCGGCAGTCGGAGAGGACGGCGTAGTCCTCGATCGGGGAGACCATGCGGCGATCCTCTCAGGTGCGGCTGTGGCCTCCCAGTCAAGGCGGAGCGGGGCTCTTCAGCGCGGCCGTAGGGTGAGCCGCATGGCACAGACCGTCTCGACCCTGCTCATCCTCGGAGCGACGGGGGACCTGTCCTCGCGGCTCCTCCTCCCCGCCGTAGGCCAGCTGCTGACCCGCGAGACCGACCGGAGGGTCCACCTCGTCGGCGCGGGGCGCGAGGACTGGACCCAGGAGCACTGGCACGAGGTGCTGACCGCCTCCTTCGCCACCGTCGAGGCGCAGGGCGAGGGTGTGGACGCGCTCACCTCCGGCACGCGCTACCAGCAGGTGGACGTCACCGATCCGGAGGCGCTCGCCGCCCTGCTCGCGAGCTGCGACGGACCGGTGGCGGTCTACTTCGCTCTCCCGCCGGCGATCGCGGCGAAGGCCTGCGAGGCGCTCGCCGCCCACGACCTGCCGGAGGGCACCGTGCTGGCGCTGGAGAAGCCGTTCGGGACCGACGAGGCGAGCGCGCACGCCCTCAACGAGCGCCTCGCCGCGCTGGTCCCCGAGGACCGCATCCACCGCGTCGACCACTTCCTCGGCCGCGCGACCGTGATGAACGTGCTCGGCCTGCGCTTCGCGAACCGGATCCTCGAGCCGCTGTGGTCGGCCGAGCACATCGAGAGCGTCGAGATCGTCTACGACGAGCAGCTGGCCCTGGAGGGGCGGGCGAGCTACTACGACGGCGCGGGCGCGCTGACCGACATGATCCAGAGCCACCTGCTGCAGGTCCTCGCGGTGATCGCGATGGAGCCGCCGTCCTCGCTCGACGCGGCCGACCTCCGGGACGCGAAGTCGATCGTCCTGCGCGCCACGCGCCTGCACGGCGACGACCCCGCAGCGAGCTCGCGCCGTGCCCGCTACACGGCGGGGACGATCGACGGCCGTGAGCTGCCCGCCTACGCGGACGAGAAGGGCGTGGAACCCGCTCGCGGAACCGAGACGCTGGCCGAGCTGGTCGTCGAGATCGACACCTGGCGATGGGCCGGCGTGCCGTTCACCCTCCGCTCCGGCAAGGCGCTGGGGGAGCGGCGGCGCGAAGTGGTCATCCGCTTCAAGCCGGTGCCGCACCTGCCCCGCGGCTTCGTGGGCACCGAGGCGCCGTCCGTGCTGCGGCTGTTCCTCGCGCCCGACCAGATGTCGCTCGAGCTGAACATCAACGGCCCCGGCGACCCGTACACGCTCGAGCGCGCCTCGCTGGAGGCGACCTTCGGCGCGGGCGAGTTGCTCGCCTACGGCGAGGTCATCTCGGGGATCCTCGACGACGACCCGTCGCTCTCGGTCCGCGGGGACGCCGCCGAGGAGTGCTGGCGCATCGTGCAGCCCGCGATCGACGCGTGGCACGCGGACCGGGTGCCGCTCGACGAGTACCCGGCGGGCAGCGAGGGCCCCGAGAGCTGGCCGGCGGTCTGACGGGCGGCCGGGGGAGGGGCCGTCGCGGGGGATCCCGAGACGGCGGCGGTGCCGCCTCCTGGATCAGCACGAGGTGCGGCGGTGCCGCCCACTCGGTCAGCAGGAGGGGCCCGGTCAGGAGGAAGGGGCTCGGTGCCCGCTCGATCAGCGGGAAGGGCGACGTCGCTCGTCCGCTCGGCCGGAGGGCGATGCGGTCGGAGGGCGATGCGGCCGGCTCGACCGCGCGCGTCAGGAGCGGGTCGCGACGGGGGTGTCGACGGCGACGTCGGCAGGGGTCGGCTCCGCCCAGACGGCGATGGGCTTCGGCTCCCAGGTGAGGGCGGCCGGCTCCACCGGAGGAGTGGAGGCGCGCATCGCGGGGATCGCCTCGGTGACGGGGGACGAGGTCCGCTCGGCGCCGGCGCGGAGCTGCTCCTCCTGGATGGCGGCGGAGAGCTCGTGGGCGAGGGAGCGCGCGAGCATTCCGTGGAAGATCGGGTCGCGGTCGTCGTGGCTGCGGCGCGTGACGACCCAGGCGCCCTCGGATCCGACGAAGGCCGCGAGGCGCTCGTGGACGACGGCGAAGAGCTCGTCCTGAGTGAGGACGGGGGCCGCCTCGACGACCTCGGGGGCCGGCGTGCGACGCCTCAGACGAAACCTCATGACGAACCCCGTTTCCCGTGCCGGCAGCGACTGGGAACAGTGTCGCCGCCACCGCCTCGCGAGCCCGGCTGACACGCCGCCCCGCGGGGAGGCGGCGCGTCAGGAGGGCCTAGCGGTCGCGCTTCGCGCCGCGCTCCTCCGAGACGATCTTCTTGGAGTCGTAGGACACGGAGCCCAGGGCGACGGTGACCGAGATGGCCCAGCTGACCCACTGGAGGGCCAGGCGCCAGTCGCGCGGGCCCTTGCGCGTGGTCTGCAGGATCGACCAGCCGCCGACGATCGCGCTGATGACGCTGGAGTTGAGGATGAACTTGCGCATGCGTATGCCTCCCGTGTTCACCCCGACGCTAGCGGGTGCGAAAGCTCTCAGAGGAACGCTTGACAGCACCGAGGGGTTGTCCCGCTACGGTGGACCGCCGCCGGGACCCGAATCCTCGAGCCGGGGCACGCCGAGGAGAACGGGAACGACATGCGCACGGCTGTGATCGGGGCGGTGCTGCTCGTCGTCGGGGCGGCGGCCGTCGTCACGGGGGTCCTCCCGATGGACGCACTGGGCGAGCTGGTCGAGCGGACGGCGCCGATCCTCGGCTTCGTGGTCGCGGTGACCGTGGTCGCCGAGCTGGCCTCCGAGGCCGGCGTCTTCACGGTGGTCGCCGAGCGCTCCGCCGAGTGGGGCCGCGGGCGGACCGCGGTGCTCTGGCTGCTGGTGGTGGCGATGGCCGTCGTCAGCACGGTGTTCCTCTCGCTCGACACGACCGCCGTGCTCCTGACCCCGGTCGTGGTCCTGCTCGCGGCGCACGTGCGCGTCCCGCCCCTGCCGTTCGCGATGGCCACGGTCTGGCTGGCGAACTGCGCCTCCCTCCTCCTCCCCGTCTCGAACCTCACCAACCTGCTCGCGCAACGGCGCCTGGGGGTCGAGGGCCCCTTCGCCTTCGCCGCTCTGACCGCGGTCCCCGCGCTCGTCGCGGCCGTCGTGCCCGTGCTGATCCTCGCGATCCGCTACCGGCGCGAGTTGACCGGGCGCTACACCCCGGGGGAGCGCACGCCGGTGGAGGACCGGGTGCTGCTGGTCGGCGCGGGGATCGTCGTCGCGCTGCTCCTGCCGGCGCTCGTCTCGGGTCTCGAGGTGTGGATCCCGGCGACGGTCGCCGCCGCCGCGCTGATCGTCCTCTTCGCGGTGCGCCGTCCCGCGGCGCTCACGCCCGCCCTCCTGCCGTGGCAGCTCGTCGTCTTCGCGGCGGGCCTCTTCGTGGCGATGGAGGCGGCGCACCAGCTCGGGCTGGGCGCGGCGCTCGCCGTGGTCGCGGGCGAGGGGAGCGGGACGCTCGACCTGCTGCGCCTCGCCGGCTCCGGGGCCGTCGCCTCCAACCTGGTCGACAACCTGCCCGCCTACCTCGCCCTCGAGCCGGTCGCGGCGGATCCGCTCCGCCTGGTCGCCCTGCTGATCGGCGTGAACGCCGGACCGCTGATCACCCCGTGGGCCTCGCTCGCCACCCTGCTCTGGCACCAGAGGCTGACCGCGCTGGGCGTGCACGTCTCGTGGCGCCAGTACGCGCTCCTCGGACTCGTCGCCGTCGTCCCGACGGTGGGCGGAGCGACGCTCGCCCTCGCCCTCGTGCAGGGCTGATCCCCCGTCCCCCGCGCGGGGTCGGCTGATAGCCTCGACGGGCACGACGACGGCTCGACCGACGAAAAGGGACCCTCATTCCTCCGCACTCCGCTTCCTCCTCCTCCGCCGCTGACAGGACCGACGACGGGACCTCGGGAGGGACCGAGCGCAACGCGTTCGTGGTCGTCTCGAACCGCCTGCCGGTGGACCGCGTCGTGGCCGAGGACGGCACCGCCTCCTGGAAGACCTCGCCCGGCGGGCTGGTCACCGCGCTCGAGCCCGTGATGCGCGCGAACGAGGGCGCCTGGGTCGGCTGGCCCGGCGTGGCCGACGAGGAGGTCGCCCCGTTCGTCGACAACGGCGTGCAGATCGTCCCCGTCGCCCTCAGCGCGCAGGAGCTCGAGGACTACTACGAGGGCTTCTCGAACGACACGCTGTGGCCGCTGTACCACGACGTGATCGCGCCCCCCACCTACCACCGCGACTGGTGGGACGCCTACGTGCGGGTCAACCAGCGCTTCGCCGAGGCGGCCGCGGCCGTGACGGAGGAGGACGGCGTGGTCTGGGTGCAGGACTACCAGCTCCAGCTCGTGCCGAAGATGCTGCGCGAGCTGCGCCCCGACGTCACGATCGGCTTCTTCAACCACATCCCGTTCCCGCCCTACGGGATCTTCGCGCAGCTCCCGTGGCGCCGGCAGATCGTCGAGGGCCTGCTCGGCGCCGACGTGATCGGCTTCCAGCGCCAGGGCGACGCGGGCAGCTTCCTCCGCGCGGTCCGGCGGCTGCTCGGCTACGACACCCGCAGCACGGTCGTCGAGGTCCCGGTCGAGGAGGAGGCCGTCGGCGGCACCCGCCGCGTCAACCGCTCGCGGCGCGGGGCGAGCGTGCGCCCGGTCGTCGCCCGGCACTTCCCGATCTCGATCGACTCCGCGTCCTTCGAGGCGATGGCGCGCACCCCCGAGATCCAGGCCCGCGCCGCCGAGATCCGCGCCGAGCTGGGCAACCCCGCGACGATCATGCTCGGCGTCGACCGGCTCGACTACACCAAGGGGATCGGCCACCGCCTGAAAGCGTTCGGCGAGCTCCTGGCCGACGGCCGCCTCACCTCCGAGGACGCGGTGCTGGTGCAGGTCGCGAGCCCGAGCCGCGAGCGCGTGGACACCTACCGGCAGCTGCGCGACGACATCGAGCTGCAGGTCGGCCGGATCAACGGCGACTTCAGCACGCTCGGGCACCCGGCGATCAGCTACCTGCACCACGGCTACCCGCGCGAGGAGATGGTGGCGCTCTACCTCGCCGCCGACGTCATGCTCGTCACGGCGCTGCGCGACGGGATGAACCTCGTCGCGAAAGAGTACGTCGCCTCCCGCTTCGACAACGACGGCGTGCTCGTGCTGAGCGAGTTCGCCGGAGCGGCCGACGAGCTCAAGCAGGCCGTGCAGGTGAACCCGCACGACATCTCCGGGCTCAAGGACGCGATGGAGGCGTCGGCGCGGATGCCGCGCGTCGAGCGCACCCGGCGCATGCGCGCGCTCCGGCGCCGCGTGCTCGAGAACGACGTGGCGCGCTGGTCGGAGTCCTTCCTCTCCGCTCTCGCGGAGCACGCGGCCGGCCAGCAGCTCGACGTGCGCCCCGCCGCCCGCGGGCAGGAGGCGCCGCACGGCCAGGAGGCGGAGCACCGCGACGACGCGGCCCACGGGCAGGCGGCCGAGCTCGAGCGGGAGGCCGCGGACGACCGCGAGCTCGACGGCGGCGCGCGATGAGCGAGGGAGTGCCCGAGCGGCTCGCGGCGGCGCTGCAGGAGCTCGCCGCGACCGACCGGCTCCTGGTGGCTCTCGACTTCGACGGCACCCTCGCGCCCGAGGTCGACGACCCCGCCCGCGCGCGGGCCCTCCCGGAGGCGCGCGAGGCCGTGCTGCGGCTCCTCGCCCTCCCCGGCACCCGGGTCGCGCTGGTCTCGGGCCGGGCGCTCGGGAGCCTGGAGGAGGTCTCGCAGCTGCCGGACGAGGCGCTGCTGGTCGGCTCCCACGGCATCGAGATCCGCCTCGACCCCGAGGGGGACGCGGTCCGGCTCGACGACGACGAGCTCGAGAAGGTCGGAGTGCTGGAGGACGTCCTGAAGGGCATCGCCCGCGGGATCGACAACGTCTGGATCGAGGACAAGCCCGCCGGCTTCGCCCTGCACACCCGCCTCGCGACCGAGCGCCACAGCCGCGTCGCCCACGTCGTCGCCCTCTCCGAGGCGCGCGCCGAGGTGCAGGGCGTCACCGTCCGCGAGGGCAAGAACGTCCTGGAGTTCTCGGTCCGCTCGACCACGAAGGGCGAGGCCGTGCAGCACCTCCGCCGCTACACCGGCGCGACCGCCGTGCTCTACGCGGGCGACGACGTGACTGACGAGGACGCCTTCGCGGTCCTCGGCTCCGGCGACGTCGGCATCAAGAGCGGCGAGGGCACCACCGCGGCCTCCTACCGGGTCCGCGGCCCCGAGCAGGTCGCGCACGCGCTCCGGCTGCTCGCCGACCTGCGCGCGGAGTAGCCGCTCCCTCCCGGCCCTCCGCGCCCGCGGTCCCGATCCGCCGACTCGCCGCGGACGGCCGTCCTCCGACGCGGGGAGCAGCCGTTCGCGACGAGTCGGCGCTCCGCGGGGACGCCCGCATCGGGTGCCGCTGCCGGGGGCCCGGGCCGGGACGGGTGCGCGGGCCGGTCCGGGTCCGCCCGGCGAGCAGGGGCACCGCGCGCGAGGCGGTAGCCTCATCGCATGCCGGAAATCGATTGGAAGCCCCGCTCGCGCACCGTCACGGACGGCATCGAGGCCACGACGTCGCGCGGGATGCTGCGGGCGGTCGGGATGGGCGATGACGACTGGGAGAAGCCCCAGATCGGCATCGCGTCCTCGTGGAACGAGATCACCCCCTGCAACCTCTCGCTCGAGCGCCTCGCGCGCTCCGCGAAGGAGGGCGTGCACTCGGGAGGCGGCTACCCGCTCCAGTTCGGCACCATCTCCGTCTCGGACGGCATCTCGATGGGCCACGAGGGCATGCACTTCTCGCTCGTCTCCCGCGAGGTCATCGCCGACTCCGTCGAGACCGTGATGATGGCCGAGCGCCTGGACGGCACCGTCATGCTGGCCGGCTGCGACAAGTCGCTGCCCGGCATGCTGATGGCCGCGGCCCGCCTCGACCTCGCCGCCGTGTTCGTCTACGCCGGCTCGATCGCCCCGGGCTGGGTCAAGCTGTCGGACGGCACCGAGAAGGACATCACGATCATCGACTCCTTCGAGGCCGTCGGCGGCGTCAAGGCCGGGATCATGTCCGAGGAGGACGCCAAGCGCATCGAGTGCGCCTTCGCCCCGGGCGAGGGCTCCTGCGGCGGCATGTACACCGCCAACACCATGGCCAGCGTCGCCGAGGCGCTCGGCATGAGCCTGCCCGGCTCCGCCTCGCCCGCCGCGGCCGACCGCCGCCGCGACTACTTCGCCCGCAAGTCCGGCGAGGCCGTCGTCGAGCTGCTGCGCAACGGCACCACGGCCCGCGACATCCTCACCAAGGAGGCGTTCGAGAACGCGATCGCGGTGGCGATGGCCTTCGGCGGCTCCACCAACGTCATCCTGCACCTGCTCGCGATCGCCAACGAGGCCGAGGTCGACCTCACGATCGACGACTTCAACCGCATCGGCGACACGATCCCGCACATCGGCGACCTCAAGCCCTTCGGCAAGTACGTCATGAACGACGTCGACCGCCACGGCGGCGTCCCGGCCGTGATGAAGGCGCTCCTGGACGCCGGGCTGCTGCACGGCGACTGCCTGACGGTCACCGGCAGGACGGTCGCCGAGAACCTCGCCGCGATGGACATCGCCCCGCTGGACGGCGAGGTCATCCGCACCCTCGACAACCCGATCCACGCCACCGGCGGGCTCACCATCCTCAAGGGCTCGCTCGCCCCCGAGGGCGCGGTCGTCAAGACCGCCGGGTTCGACGCCTCCGTCTTCGAGGGTCCGGCCCGCGTGTTCGAGCGCGAGCGCGCCGCGATGGACGCGCTCACCGAGGGGCGGATCCAGAAGGGCGACGTGGTGGTCATCCGCTACGAGGGCCCCAAGGGCGGCCCCGGCATGCGCGAGATGCTCGCCATCACCGCCGCCATCAAGGGGGCCGGGCTCGGAAAAGATGTACTACTGTTGACGGACGGACGATTCTCAGGCGGCACAACCGGCCTGTGCATCGGCCACATAGCTCCCGAATCGGTGGACGCAGGTCCAATCGCATTCGTTCGCGACGGAGACCCGATTCGGGTCGACATCGCCGCTCGCTCGATCGACCTACTCGTCGACGAGTCCGAGCTCGCCGCCCGCCGAGAAGGCTGGGCCCCTCTCCCTCCGCGCTACACCCGCGGTGTCCTCGCCAAGTACGCCAAGCTCGTCCGCTCGGCAGCCGAGGGCGCCGTCACCGGGTGACCCGGCCCGCTCCGGCCGGCCGCGCACTCGCGTTCCCGGGCACTCGCCTCCGGCTCTGCCCGCCGCCGCACCACCTCCTGAAGGAATCGACACCCGCATGACTCCGGATCCGTCCGCCGTGCAGCCCGCACCGACGCCCCAGCCACCCCGACCCGCCCACGCTCCTGGGGCCGCCCCCGCGGCCGAGGTCCTCACCGGAGCGCAGGCGGTCGTCCGCTCGCTCGAGATGCTCGGGATCGAGGACGTCTTCGGCCTGCCCGGAGGCGCGATCCTCCCGGTCTACGACCCGCTGATGGACTCCTCGAAGATCCGGCACATCCTGGTCCGCCACGAGCAGGGCGCCGGCCACGCCGCCGAGGGCTACGCCTCGGCGACCGGCAAGCTCGGCGTGTGCATCGCGACCTCGGGCCCCGGAGCGACCAACCTGGTCACCGCGATCGCGGACGCCTACATGGACTCGGTCCCGATGCTCGCGATCACCGGCCAGGTGTTCTCGACGCTCATGGGCACCGACGCGTTCCAGGAGGCGGACATCGTCGGCATCACGATGCCGATCACGAAGCACTCCATCCTCGTGACGCGCCCCGAGGACATCCCCTCGGCCCTCGCCTCCGCCGCGCTGATCGCCACCACCGGCCGCCCCGGCCCCGTGCTGGTCGACATCACGAAGGACGCGCAGCAGGACCAGGCGCCGTTCCTCTGGCCGCCGAAGATCGACCTGCCCGGGTACCGCCCGGTCACGAAGGCCCACGGCAAGCAGATCCAGGCCGCGGCCCAGCTGCTGGTCGAGTCGAGGAAGCCGGTGCTCTACGTGGGCGGCGGCATCATCCGCGCCCGCGCGGCGGCCGAGCTGAAGGCGTTCGCCGAGGCCTGCGGCGCCCCCGTGGTGACCACGCTGATGGCGCGCGGCGCGTTCCCCGACTCGCACGAGCAGCACCTGGGCATGCCCGGCATGCACGGCACCGTCCCCGCGGTGCTCGCGCTGCAGGAGGCGGACCTGATCCTCGCGCTGGGCTCGCGCTTCGACGACCGCGTGACCGGCAAGGCGGCGCTCTTCGCGCCCCACGCCAAGGTCGTGCACGTCGACATCGACCCGGCCGAGATCTCCAAGATCCGCACCGCCGACGTGCCGATCGTGGGCGACCTCAAGGACGTCCTCCCGGACCTCACCGACGCGTTCGCCAAGGCCTCCGCCGACGGCCGCGCCGACACCTCCGAGTGGTGGAGCTACCTCAAGGGCCTCCAGAAGGAGTTCCCCCTCGGCTACACCGAGCCCGACGACGGCCTGCTCTCCCCGCAGTACGTCATCAAGCGCATCGGCGAGATCACCGGCCCCGAGGGCGTCTTCGCCTCCGGCGTCGGCCAGCACCAGATGTGGGCGGCGCAGTTCATCAAGTACGAGCGCCCCAACTCGTGGCTCAACTCCGGCGGCGCCGGCACCATGGGCTACTCCGTGCCCGCGGCGATGGGCGCCAAGGTCGGCGAGCCCGAGCGCACCGTGTGGGCGATCGACGGCGACGGCTGCTTCCAGATGACCAATCAGGAGCTCGCCACCTGCACGATCAACGACATCCCGATCAAGGTCGCGGTGATCAACAACTCCTCGCTCGGCATGGTGCGCCAGTGGCAGACCCTGTTCTACGAGGGCCGCTACTCCAACACCGACCTCAACACGGGTCACGACACCGTCCGGGTGCCCGACTTCGTGAAGCTCGCCGACGCGTACGGCGCGCTCGGCATCCGCGTCACGAAGCCGGAGGAGATCGACGACGCCATCCGCCTCGCCATCGCCACGAACGACCGGCCCGTGGTGATCGACTTCGTCGTCAGCCGCGACTCCATGGTCTGGCCGATGGTCCCGCAGGGCGTCTCCAACAGCTACGTCCAGTACGCCCGAGACCACAGCCCGACCTGGGACGACGAGGAGTAGACCCGCATGACGCACCACGTTCTCTCCCTGCTCGTCGAGGACAAGCCGGGACTGCTCACCCGTGTCGCCGGGCTGTTCGCCCGCCGCGGCTTCAACATCGAGTCGCTGGCGGTCGGTCCGACCGAGCTGGCCGGGCTCTCGCGCATCACGGTCGCCGTGGACGTCGAGGACCTGCCGCTCGAGCAGGTCACGAAGCAGCTCAACAAGCTCGTCAACGTGATCAAGATCGTCGAGCTCGACACCGACCAGTCGGTCCAGCGCGAGCACCTGCTCGTCAAGGTCCGCGTCGACAACGTCACGCGCTCGCAGGTGCTCGAGGCCGTCACGCTCTTCCGCGCCCGCGTGGTCGACGTCGCGACGGACGCCCTGGTGATCGAGGTCACCGGCGACACCGGCAAGACCAACGCGTTCCTGCGGGTGATCGAGCCCTACGGCATCAAGGAGATCGCGCAGTCGGGCCTGCTCGCCATCGGGCGCGGCTCCAAGTCGATCACCGAGCGCGTCTTCAAGAACTGACCGAACTCTCCTCTACAGAAAAGGACTCACCACGTGACCGAGCTCATCTACGACGCCGACGCCGACCTCTCCATCATCCAGTCCAAGAAGGTCGCGATCGTCGGCTACGGCTCGCAGGGCCACGCGCACGCGCAGAACCTCCGCGACTCCGGCGTCCAGGTCGTCATCGCGCTGAAGGAGGGGTCGAAGTCGACCGCCAAGGCCGAGGACGACGGCTTCGAGGTCAAGAGCGTCGCCGACGCCGCGGCCTGGGCCGACCTGATCATGATCCTCGCGCCGGACCAGCACCAGCGCGCGATCTACAGCGAGCAGATCGCCTCCGCGCTGACCGAGGGCAAGACCCTCGCCTTCGCCCACGGCTTCAACATCCGCTTCGGCTACATCGAGGCGCCCGCCGGCGTCGACGTCATCCTCATCGCGCCGAAGGCCCCGGGCCACACCGTGCGCCGCGAGTTCGTCGCCGGCCGCGGCATCCCGGACATCATCGCCGTCGAGAACGACGCGACCGGCACCGCCTGGGAGACCGCCAAGTCCTACGCGAAGGCCATCGGCGGCACCCGCGCCGGCGTCATCAAGACCACCTTCACGGAGGAGACCGAGACCGACCTGTTCGGCGAGCAGGCCGTGCTCTGCGGCGGCACCTCGCAGCTCGTCCAGTACGGCTTCGAGACCCTCGTCGAGGCCGGGTACCAGCCGGAGATCGCCTACTTCGAGGTGCTGCACGAGCTCAAGCTCATCGTCGACCTCATGTGGGAGGGCGGCATCGCCAAGCAGCGCTGGAGCGTCTCCGACACCGCCGAGTACGGCGACTACGTCTCCGGCCCGCGCGTCATCGACCCGCGCGTGAAGGAGAACATGAAGGCCGTCCTCGGCGACATCCAGAGCGGCGCCTTCGCGAAGCGCTTCATCGGCGACCAGGACGCGGGCGGACCCGAGTTCCAGGAGCTGCGCGCCAAGGGCGAGAAGCACCCGATCGAGGAGACCGGCCGTGAGCTGCGCAAGCTCTTCGCCTGGAAGCAGACCGACGAGGACTACACCGACGGCAGCGTCGCGCGCTAGTCGCACCGCGTCGACCGGGGGAGCCCCGGTCCGACGAGGGACCCGACCACCGGGACCCCCTCGCCGGGCCGGGGCTCCTCCGCGTCCGGGGCGCGGCTACCGCTCGAGTTCGCGGACGAGACGGCGGAGACCGCCCTTCGGCGGGACGAGGACGGGGTCCGGCCACCGGGGCGAGAGGTGGTCGCCGAGCGTCACCCGGCGCAGCTTGCGGCCGACGAGGGGGAGGACCCAGTCGGCGGCCCAGCGGCGCTGCTCGTGCAGCCGCGCGCGGAGGCGGAGCGGCTCGGGGGCGTCCCACGGCCCGGTCGAGATCGTGTGCGGCACTCCGAGCGCGTCGAGCACACGACCGGCGAGGACGCGGTGGCCGCGCTTGGAGAGGTGCATCCGGTCGGGCGACCAGAGCACGGGGGAGTGGAACTCGCGCATCGCCCAGTAGTCGACGAGGATCGCGCCCCGCTCGCGGGCGATCCGGCGGACGGCGCTGTTGTAGAGGTGGTTGCGGCGCAGGAACATCCGCGGGGCGGGCAGTCCCGGGATGTCGACGCCGGTGAAGAGCACGAGGGAGGCGCCGGTGGTCGCGAGCGCGTCGACGAGCGCCTCGTAGCGGGTGATCAGATCGACCGTGTCGGTGCCGAGGTCGAGGATGTCGTTGCCGCCGGCGTAGAGCGTGACCAGGGTGGGGCGGAGCGCGAGGGCGGGCGCGAGCTGGTCCTCGGTGATCTGGGCGAGGCGCTTCGAGCGGATGGCGAGGTTCGCGTACTCCCAGCCCGGCTCGGCCTTCGCCAGGCGCTCGGCGACACGGTCGGCCCAGCCGCGCACGCCGTTCGGCAGGCGCGGGTGCGGATCGCCGACCCCCTCCGTGAAGGAGTCGCCGAGGGCGACGAAGCGGCGGCGGCGGTCGTCCATCCGCTCAGCCTCGCCCCCGGGGGAGGACGCGGGGTGTCCGCCGGGTGTCGGGGAGGCGGCGGCGGGCTCCGAGCCTCCTGCGAGGTGCGCGCGGCTAGGGTGTTGCGGTGATCGATGGTGGACCGGGCCGCTCCCCGGAGGACGACGACGCGGCGATCCCGCCGGTGGACCGCGGGCCGGACACCGGCCCGGAGGACGACGCCGACGACGAGGCCCTGGAGTGGGCGGGCGAGGGCGCGGACCCGACGCTCGCCGCGGGGACGGCGCGCGTGCGCCGGACGACCCGCACGGTCGCCGGGGCGGGCACGGCGGACGACGGCTCCGACGACGACGGCTCCGACGACGAGGACCCCGCCGACGAGGACTCCGCCTACGAAGCGGCCTCCTCCTCCGCTCTGCTGATCGCCGCGGGCATCGCGGCCGGACTCTACCTCCTGTACGCCATCGCCTGGGCGATCACGGCGACGCGGCAGTCGCCGGTCGCCGCGGCCGGCTTCGCGGGCGATGCGCTCGGCGGCGCCCTCTACTCGCTCGGGCTCTGGCTAGCCGTGCTGGCGCCGCCGGTGTGGTTCGCCGTGGTGCTCCTCGCCACCCGCGACGCCCGGGTGCGCACCCGCGTGCTCTGGCTGGTCGCGGGCCTCGTCCTCCTCGCTCCGCTGCCGTTCCTGAAGGGGGCGTGATGACCGACTCGACCCGGGCCACCCTCGGCGGGACCGGCCGCCGCGACCGGCCCGGCCGGCGCCTGGCGGCCTCCGTCCTCGTCGCCGTGGTGTTCGCGCTCTTCTTCGCCTGGGACGTCTGGGAGGCGGTCGGCAACCTGATCGGCCTGCGCAGCTACGCAGCCTCCCTCGGCACCGATCTGAATCCGACGGGCTGGACGGTGCTCCTGCTCGGCCTGGTGCTGCCGGTCGCCTGCTTCGTCGCCGCCGTCCTGCTCGGGCGCCGCCGGGGGCTCCCGGCGCGCGTCGGACTGCTCGCGGCGGCGCTCTGCCTCTCGGCGGCGCTCTCGCTCGACGTGCAGCTCGTCCTCGGCGTCGAGAGCCTGGTCTCGCTGAGCTGACCGGCGGCGTCACACGGCGCGGGGCGCGCGCGCCCCTCCGCTACAGTGTCGGGGGGCTGCCGTCGCCCCCGCCTCGGTGCCCGCTCCGTCCCCTCTCCGAAGGAAGCGCCTCTCGTGACAAAGCCGGTCGTCCTGATCGCCGAAGAACTCTCGCCCGCCACCGTGGACGCGCTCGGTCCCGACTTCGAGATCCGCTCCGTGGACGGCACCGACCGCCCGGCTCTGCTCGAGGCCCTCGCCACCGCGCACGCGATCCTCGTGCGCTCCGCGACGCAGGTCGACGCGGAGGCGATCGCCGCGGCCCCCTCCCTCCAGGTGATCGCCCGCGCCGGGGTGGGCCTGGACAACGTCGACATCACCGCCGCGACCGCCGCGGGCGTCATGGTCGTGAACGCGCCGACCTCGAACATCATCTCGGCGGCCGAGCTCACCGTCGGACACATCCTGAGCCTCGCCCGCCACATCCCCGCCGCGCACAGCGCGCTCGCGCAGGGCCTCTGGAAGCGCTCGAAGTACACCGGCGTCGAGCTCTACGAGAAGACCGTCGGCATCATCGGCCTCGGCCGCATCGGCGCGCTGATCACCGCGCGCCTGCAGGCCTTCGGCGTGAACGTCGTCGCCTACGACCCCTACGTGACCAGCGCCCGCGCGCAGCAGCTCGGCGTCACGCTCCTCTCCCTCGAGGAGCTGCTGGCCGAGAGCGACTTCATCACGATCCACATGCCGAGGACGCCCGAGACGACGGGCATGATCTCGGACGAGCAGCTGGCGCTGATGAAGCCGTCGGCGTTCATCGTGAACGTGGCCCGCGGCGGCCTCATCGACGAGGACGCGCTGCACCGCGCGCTCGTCGCGAAGACCATCGCCGGCGCCGGACTCGACGTGTTCGTGAAGGAGCCTCCGACCGGCTCGCCGCTGCTCGCCCTCGAGAACGTGGTCGTCACTCCGCACCTCGGGGCCTCGACCGACGAGGCGCAGGAGAAGGCGGGCGTCTCGGTCGCCCGCTCGGTGCGCCTCGCGCTCTCGGGCGAGCTCGTGCCGGACGCCGTGAACGTCGCCGGCGGCGTGATCGACGAGTACGTGCGCCCCGGCATCCCGCTGGTCGAGAAGCTCGGCCAGGTCTTCTCGGGCCTCGCGGACTCGCCGGTCACCTCCATCGACATCGAGGTGCGCGGCGAGCTCGCCGGCTACGACGTGAAGGTCCTCAAGCTCGCGGCGCTCAAGGGCGTGTTCACCAACGTGGTCTCGGAGACGGTGTCCTACGTCAACGCGCCGGTGCTCGCGGAGCAGCGCGGCATCGAGGTGCGCCTGATCACGGAGCCGGTCTCGGACGAGTACCGCAACGTGATCACGCTGCGCGGCGCTCTCTCCGACGGCTCGCAGATCTCGGTCTCGGGGACGCTGACCGGCACCAAGCAGGTCGAGAAGATCGTGGCGATCAACGGCTACGACGTCGAGGTCCCCCTCGCGAAGCACCTCGTCGTGATGAGCTACGTCGACCGCCCCGGGATCGTCGCGGTCTACGGCCGCGAGTTCGGCGACGCCTCGGTCAACATCGCGGGCATGCAGATCGCGCGCACCGAGGCGGGCGGCAAGGCCCTCTCGGTGATCACCATCGACTCTCCCGCCCCCGACGGCCTGCTCGAGAAGGTCCGCGTCGCGATCGACGCCGATCTCATGCAGGAGATCGACATCACCGAGCAGTGAGCTCGCGGCGGTTCGCTCAGGTCGACGTCTTCGGCGCCGCGCCGTTCCGGGGCAACCCGGTGGCGGTCGTCGTGGACGGCGACGGGGTGGGCGACGCGGCGATGGCGGAGTTCGCGCGCTGGACGAACCTCTCCGAGACGACCTTCCTCCTCCGTCCCCGCGACCCCGCGGCCGACTACCGGCTGCGGATCTTCACGCCGGGCGGGGAGCTGCCCTTCGCCGGGCACCCCACCCTCGGGAGCGCGCACGCCTGGCTCGCGGCCGGAGGGGCCGCCCGCGGGGCCGGGGAGCTCGTGCAGGAGTGCGCCGCGGGCCTCGTCCGGCTGCGGGTGACGGAGGAGGGCATCGCCTTCGCCGCGCCGCCCCGGCTGCGGACCGGACCGGTCGACGAGGCGACGCTCCAGCGGGTGGCCGCGGCGCTGCGGATCCCGCGCGCGGAGATCCTCGACCACGAGTGGGTCGACAACGGTCCCGGCTGGCTGGCCGTGCGGCTCGCCTCGGCGGAGCAGGTCCTCGCGCTGCGGCCGGACCAGGCGCTGCTCGCCGGGCTCCCCGTCGGCGTCGTGGGCGAGCATCCGGCGGGAGACGGGTGCGCGATCGAGGTGCGGGCGTTCATCCCGGACGCCGGAGTGGCCGAGGACCCGGTGACGGGCAGCCTCAACGCGGGGATCGCCCAGTGGCTGATCGGCAGCGGTGTGCTGCCCGAGCGCTACACCGCGGCCCAGGGAGCGGCGATCGGCCGCGCCGGGCGGGTGCGCGTCGAGGGCGCGGGCGGCGAGATCTGGATCGGCGGCGCGACGGTGACCCTGATCGACGGGGTCGTCGAGCTCTAGCGGGTCCGCCGGGGGCGGCGCGGCTCAGCTCCCGAGGAGGCGCTGGACGACCGCGAGGACGTCCTCGGCCTCGCCGCGCGACTGCGTGCCCGTGGGGAGCAGCGCGGAGTTGTAGTAGAGCCCGTCGCTCATCAGGACGATCGCCCGGGCGACGAGCGGGTCGCCCACGGCGGCGGCGACCACCTCGTTCCAGCTGTCGTGGATCCGCGCGAGGCCGCCGCTGGCGCGCTCGTCGTGACCCTGCGCGATGCGCGAGACGGCGAGGATCGTGCGGTCGAAGGCCGAGTCGGCGGCGAAGGAGGTGCGCAGCAGGTAGGCGACCACGCCCTCGGGAGCGGCGAGGCTCTGCGCGACGTCCTCCTCCCGCCGCGCGTCGAGGCGCTGCAGGAGCCCGTCGACGAGGGCGTCCTTCGAGGGGAAGTGGTAGAGCAGCCCGCCCTTGGAGACTCCGGCCTCACGGGCGACGGCGTCGAGGGTCGCGGCGCGCTCGCCCTGCTCGGTGAGGAGCTGCTCGAACGCGTCGAGGACGCGGTCGCGGGCGGGGGCGGGAGGCACGACGACCATCCTACGGCGGATCGGTGGCGACTGTACCGGCTGGACGGTATACTCGCTCCGTTCCCCTCCCGAAAGGTCGTCCCCGTGTCCGCGCGCACCGCTCCCGTCTCCACCCACGACACCACCGGCGCCGCCGAGCGGGTCGGGCGACGCGCCTGGGTGGCGCTCGCGGTGCTGATGCTCCCGGTGCTGCTGGTCTCGGTCGACAACACGGTGCTGAACTTCGCGCTCCCCTCGATCGCCGAGGACCTGGGCCCCACCGGCACCGAGCTGCTGTGGATCGTCGACGCCTACCCGCTGGTGCTCGCGGGCCTGCTGGTGGCGATGGGCAGTCTGGGCGACCGCGTCGGGCGACGGCGCCTCCTCATGATCGGCGCGGTCGGCTTCGCCGCCGTCTCGGTCGTGGCCGCGTTCGCTCCCACCGCCGCGGCGCTCATCGGCGCCCGCGCGGCGCTGGGCTTCTTCGGCGCGATGCTGATGCCCTCGACGCTGTCGCTCCTGCGCAGCGTCTTCCCGAACCGCGACCAGCGCCGCCTGGCGATCGCGATCTGGGCGACCGGCTTCGCGGTGGGCTCGGGCATCGGCCCGCTCGTCGGCGGAGTGCTGCTCGAGCACTTCCCCTGGGGGTCTGTGTTCCTGCTCGCGGTGCCCGTGCTGCTCCCGCTCGTGGTCCTCGTGCCGATCCTGGTGCCGGAGTCGCGCGACCCGCAGCCCGGCCCGGTCGACGTGGTCAGCATCCTGCTGTCGCTGGCGACCATGGCGCCCGTGGTCTACGCGGTGAAGTCCTTCGCCGAGCACGGGATCGACGCGGTCGGCGTCGCGGCGCTCGTCGTGGGCGTCGTCTCGGGAGTGCTGTTCGTCCGCCGCCAGCAGCGCCGGGCCTCGCCGATGCTCGACCTCTCGCTCTTCCGCCGCGGCTCGTTCAGCGCAGCGATCGTGGTCAACCTGCTCAGCGTGACCGCGCTGGTCGGCGGGCTCTTCTTCCTGTCGCAGCACCTGCAGCTCGTGGTCGGGCTCTCGCCCCTGGAGGCGGGCCTCGTGCTCGTGCCGGGCCTCGCCGTGATGATCCTGGCCGGGCTGGGCGTGGTGCCGATCGCGCGCCGCGTCGCTCCGCGCCTCGTCGTGCCGGCCGGACTGCTGGTCTCGGCCGTCGGCTACATCCTGCTGGCCCTCGGCAGCGGGGCGCCCGGAGGAGCGTCGGCGCTCACCGTCGCGGTCGCCTTCGCGTTCCTCGGCCTGGGCATCGGCGCGGCCGAGACGGTGTCGAACGAGCTGATCCTGGCCAACGCGCCCGCCGACAAGGCCGGCGCCGCCTCCGCCGTCTCCGAGACCGCCTACGAGCTCGGCGCCGTCCTCGGCACCGCGACGCTCGGGACCGTCCTCACCGCCGTGTACCGCGGGGGAGTCGTGCTGCCCGAGGGCCTCGACGCCGCGCAGGCGCAGCGGGCCGGAGAGACCCTCGGCGGCGCCGTCTCGGTCGCCGTCGAGCTGCCCGCCGACTCCGCCGCGAGCCTCGTCGCGTCGGCGAGCGCGGCGTTCGACTCGGGCGTCGGCTGGTCGGCCTGGCTGGGCGTCGTCCTCGTGCTGGCCGCCGCCGCGGTCGGCGCCTGGCGCCTCCGCCGGAGCTGACGCTCCTCCGCTCCTCCCGCAGGAGGCCGCCCGGCGGGGGGCGCGTGCCCCGGACCGCGGCGCGGGCGGGCCGCGAGTACGCTGAGGGGACTCCGACCCCGTACGCCTGAGGACTGCCATGCCCCGCACCGTGAAGCTCGCCGTCATCCCCGGAGACGGGATCGGGCCCGAGGTGACCGCCGAGGCCGTCAAGGTCCTCGACGCCGTCACCGCCGACTCCGACCTGGTGCTCGAGACGACCACCTTCTCGCTCGGGGCCGCCCGCTACCTCGAGACCGGCGACGTCCTCACCGACGAGGACCTCGCGGCGATCGCGGGGCACGACGCGATCCTCCTCGGCGCCGTCGGCGGAGCACCGGGCGACCCCCGCCTCCGGGACGCGAACATCGAGCGCGGGCTGCTGCTGCGGCTGCGCTTCGAGCTCGACCACTACGTCAACCTGCGGCCCACCCGTCTCTATGCGGGCGTCCCCTCGCCGCTCGCGGCTCCCGGCGAGGTCGACTTCGTGGTCGTCCGCGAGGGCACGGAGGGGCCCTACGTCGGCACCGGCGGCTCGATCCGGCAGGGCACTCCGCACGAGGTCGCCAACGAGGTGTCGGTCAACACCGCCTACGGGGTCGAGCGCGTCGTCCGCCACGCGTTCGAGCTCGCCCGCGCCCGCCGCTCCCGGCTGACCCTCGTTCACAAGACGAACGTCCTCGTCTTCTCCGGCTCGCTCTGGAAGCGGATCGTCGACGAGGTGGGGGCCGCCTTCGAGGACGTGGCCGTCGACTACCTCCACGTGGACGCCGCTACGATCTTCCTCGTGACCGACCCTGCTAGGTTCGACGTCATCGTCACCGACAACCTCTTCGGCGACATCCTGACCGATCTGGCCGGCGCGATCAGCGGCGGCATCGGACTCGCGGCCTCGGGCAACATCAACCCCGACGGCGCGTTCCCCAGCATGTTCGAGCCGGTCCACGGATCCGCGCCCGACATCGCCGGACGGCAGCTCGCCGACCCGACCGCCGCGATCCTCTCGGCGGCGATGCTGCTGGACCACCTCGGCCGGAGCGACGAGGCCGCCCGCGTCACCGCGGCCGTGACCGCCGACATCGAGTCGCGCGACGGCACCCCGCGCTCCACGGCCGCGATCGGCGACTCCGTCGTCGCCCGCCTCCGCTGATCCCCCGCAGAAGGACACCACCACGATGAGCACCGACTCCGCCCCCGCCGACCTCGCCTTCGAGGTGACCGCCGCTCCCGCGCCCCGCTCCGAGGAGGAGCGCGCCCGGATCCTCGCGAACCCCGGCTTCGGCATGCACTTCACCGACCACATGGTCGGCCTCCGCTGGACCCGCGCGGACGGCTGGCACGACGCCCGCGTCGAGCCCTACGGTCCGCTCGCGCTCGACCCCGCCGCCGCCGTCCTGCACTACGCGCAGGAGATCTTCGAGGGCATGAAGGCCTACCGCCACGAGGACGGCTCCGTCTGGACCTTCCGCCCCGAGGCGAACGCGCGGCGCCTGCAGCGCTCGGCCCGCCGCCTCGCGCTGCCGGAGCTCCCCACGGACCTCTTCGTCGAGTCGCTGCGGCAGCTGATCGCCGTCGACGGCGACTGGGTCCCCTCGGAGCCGGAGACCAGCCTGTACCTGCGCCCGTTCATGTTCGCGCAGGAGGCGTTCCTCGGCGTGCGCGCGGCCGAGGACGTCGGCTACTACGTGATCGCCAGCCCCGCCGGCGCCTACTTCTCCGGCGGCGTCGCCCCCGTGTCGATCTGGCTCTCCACCTCCTACGCCCGGGCGGGCAAGGGCGGCACCGGGGCGGCGAAGACGGGTGGCAACTACGCCTCCTCCCTCCTCCCGCAGCAGGAGGCCTCCAGCCACGGCTGCGCGCAGGTCCTCTTCCTCGACTCGCAGGAGTCGCAGTGGATCGAGGAGCTCGGCGGCATGAACGTGGTCCTGGTCAAGAAGGACGGCACGCTGGTGACCCCGGAGTCGGACTCGATCCTCGAGGGCATCACGCGCGACAGCGTCCTGCAGCTCGCCGAGGACCGCGGCCACCGCGTCGAGCGGCGCCGCGTGAGCATCGACGAGTGGCGGGACGGAGTGGCCTCCGGCGACGTGGTCGAGGTGTTCGCCTGCGGGACCGCCGCCGTGATCACCCCGATCGCCGAGCTCAAGGGCGAGGGCTTCTCCGTCGGCCGCGAGGGCGCGCCCGCAGGGGAGCTCACGATGTCGCTCCGCGAGGAGCTGACCGGCATCCAGTACGGACGCCGCGAGGACACGCACGGATGGATGACGAGGCTGGACGCATGAAGATCGCACGATTCGCCACGCAGCGCGACGGGGACAACGGGGGAGCGATCCACTTCGGGATCGTGGACGAGGACGACCTGGTCGTGCTCGCCGGCGACCCGATGTTCGCCGGGTTCGACACCACGGGGGAGCGCATCCCGATCGCGGAGGCGAAGCTCCTCGCGCCGGTGATCCCGCGCTCCAAGGTCGTCGGCATCGGCAAGAACTACGCCGACCACGCGGCAGAGATGGGCGGCGACGCCCCGGCGGAGCCGCTGGTGTTCCTCAAGCCGAACACGTCGGTCATCGGACCGGACGAGGCGATCGTCCTCCCCGAGGACAGCCAGCAGGTGGAGTTCGAGGGCGAGCTGGCGATCGTGATCGGCGCCGTGGCCCGCAACGTCCGCGCGGAGGACTACGAGGACGTGGTCTTCGGGTACACGATCGCCAACGACGTCACCGCGCGCGACCTCCAGCGCTCCGACGGCCAGTGGGCGCGGGCGAAGGGCTACGACACCTTCTGCCCGCTCGGCCCGGTCATCGAGACCGAGTTCGTCTGGAACGAGAGCGCCATCGAGACGCGCGTCAACGGGCGCGTGCAGCAGTCGGGCAGCACCGGCGACATGATCCACGGGGTGCCCGAGCTCGTGGCCTACGTCTCGCGCATCTTCACGCTGCTCCCCGGGGACGTGATCCTCACCGGGACGCCCGCCGGCGTCGGGCCGATCGCGAACGGGGACACCGTCGCGGTGGACGTCGAGGGCATCGGCACGCTGTTCAACCCGGTGGTCGTCCGGCGCTGAGCCCGGGTCCTCCTCGGCGCAGCGACGTCGCCGGCCCGCGCGGATCCTCGGATCCCGCGGGCCGGACGCGTCCGAGCGGGACGTCAGTCGGTGCTCGCCGGGTCGCTGCCGACGGCGCCCTCGGTCTCGTCGGGCAGGTCGGCGTCGCCGGAGACGGTGTCTCCTCCGCTGTCGCCGTCGGTCACGGCGTCGGTGACGCCGCGGTCGATCGCGGTGCCCCCGGGAGCGGCCCCCGCAGCGGAGGCGTCGGCCGCGTCCTCGCCGGGCAGCACCGTCTGCGCGCCGCCGGTGTTCGGGACGGCGTCGCCGCCGGATCCGGGAAGGTCCTCGTTCACGTTCTGGTCGGCCATGTCGGCTCCTCTCGTCGGTGCTCCAGCCCAGCACGCGACGAGTCCCTCCGCAGGACGTTGACAGCGCGGCCACGGGCGGGCAGAGGCGGGCCGCGAGGGCGGACGACGCTCCTTCACCGTGCTCCCCGGCGCTGTCAAGCGGACTGCCTCCGAAGCGGTCTGGTCGTAGCGTCGAGCTATGAACTCCTCCCGCACCGACTCCGTCAGCCGCATCGCCCGGGAGGACTTCGGCTGGTCGTCGCTGCTCCCCGGTCAGCGCGAGGCGATCGAGTCGGCGGCCTCCGGGCGCGACACGCTGCTGGTGCTGGCGACGGGCGGCGGCAAGTCCGCGGTCTACCAGATCGCCGGAGCCGAGCGCGGCGGCGTCGTCCTGGTCGTCTCCCCGCTCGTCGCCCTGCAGGCCGACCAGCTCGCCGCGATCGAGGCGGCTCCGGCGGCGCCTCCCGCGGTCGCGATCAACTCCTCCCAGGGCGCCGCGGCCGTCGCCCGTGCCTGGGACCGGATCGACGAGGGCGGCCCGCTCTACGTGCTCCTGGCACCCGAGCAGCTCGCCAAGCCCGAGAACGTGGCGCGGCTGGCGGCCGCGGGAGTGTCGCTGCTGGTCGTCGACGAGGCGCACTGCGTCTCCTCCTGGGGTCACGACTTCCGCCCCGACTACCTCCGCCTGGCCGATGTGCGCGGCGAGCTCGGAGACCCGCCGGTGCTCGCGATGACCGCCACCGCCTCCGGGCCGGTGCGCGACGAGATCATCGAGCGCCTCCGGATGACCGACCCCGAGATCCAGGTGCACGGCGTCGACCGTCCGGAGATCCGGCTGGTGGTGCACCGCCACGAGAGCGAGAACGAGAAGCGTGCCGCCGTGGTCGAGGAGGCGCGCAGCTGGACCGCTCCGGGCCTGGTCTACGTGGCCACCCGCAAGGAGACGGAGGCCTACGCGGCCGACATCGCGGCGGAGGGGCGCCGGGTCGCGGCGTACCACGCCGGGCTCAAGGTGTCCGAGCGGAAGGTCGTGCACGAGCAGTGGCGCGCGGGCGAGCTCGACGTCGTCGTCGCGACCTCGGCGTTCGGGATGGGCATCGACCGGGCCGACGTGCGCTTCGTGCTGCACGCCACGACCACCGAGTCGCTCGACGCCTACTACCAGGAGATCGGCCGCGCGGGCCGCGACGGCGAGCCCGCCACGGGCGCGCTGCACTACCGTGCGGAGGACCTGGGGCTCCGCCGCTTCTTCGCCAAGCGCTCGGTCGACAAGGCCGCGCTGCGCGTGATCTGGGCGGCCGTCTCGGAGCAGCCGGGGCTCGACTCCGCGGCGCTCGCGAAGGAGCTGGGGAAGCCGGCCCGCACGATCGCCCGGATCGTCAACGACCTCGCGGACGCGGGGCTGGTGGAGACCGGCTCCGGACTGCGCGCGACGCGCGAGGCCTCCGGCGACGAGGCCGTGCACGCGGTGAAGGAGGCTCTGGCCTCCCGTGAGCGGATCGCGGAGTCGCGCCTGTCGATGATGCGCGCGTACGCGGAGACCAGCCAGTGCCGCCGCCGGGTCCTGCTGGACTACTTCGGCGTGGAGTCGGCCGAGTGGTGCGGCAACTGCGACGGCTGCGAGCGGCACGAGGCGAGCGGGGCGGCCGCCGAGGCGCCCGTGGACGCGCCCCTGAGCGTCGACGAGGCGGTGGAGCACCGCGAGTGGGGTGCCGGCACCGTGATGAGCGTGGAGGCCGACCGGGCGACGATCTTCTTCGAGTCCGAGGGCTACAAGGTGCTCTCGTTCCAGGCGCTCGAGTCCGGCGTCCTGCGCGAGCACGCCTCCGCCTGACCTCGGCTCCGGTGCGGGCCTGATGCCGCTCCGCGAGATGCCTCTTCGGTACGGCGGATACGGCGTGTCGCGTACGGAAGAGGCATCTCGCGGAGGGGAGGTCAGACCTTCGAGACAGCCGAGCTCACCTCGGTGGGCTTCTCGTAGTCGCCGTCCGGGATCGCGCGGAGGGCCTCGAGGACGTCGCCGTCAGCCCCCTCCTTCTCGGCGGTCTCGACGATCGTGTCCTTCGAGGCGGGGTAGTCGATGCCCGAGAGGTACTTCTGGATCTGGATCGGGTTGGGTGCGTCCATCGTGCTGTCCTTTCGTCGCCTTGCTGAGTGTTACGAGTGCTCTTCGGCGAAGAGCCGGTCGAAGGCGTCGACGCGCCGGTCGGTGACCGTCGTGGGCGTCTCGAGGTGCACGGCACCGCTGGGCACGAGGCCCGCGCCGCCGAAGCGCTCCATGACGCGCCACTGCGCGGCGACGTCCTCACCGCTGTGCTCCGGGGGCAGCTGCTCCCAGAAGTCGAAGCCGCCGACGGCCAGGAGGGCGTCGCGGCGGTAGAGGACGCAGGCGCCCAGCCAGGCGACCCGGTACGCGCGCCAGGCGCCCTCCGGGACGTCGAGGCGGGCGGCGACGTGGGTGAGGTTGGCCGCGTTGTGGAGCGGCCAGCGCTCGAACTCAGGGGTTCCGCGCCGCACCCGCTCGGGCTCGACGCGCTCCTCCCAGGTCTCGAACGACTCGGTCTCGTGCGGGCGCACGTCCTCGAGGTAGGACAGGCCCTGCACCGCGGAGCCGACGAAGCCGCAGTCGAGGCGCTCGAGAGCCTCGTGCAGCCGCGAGAGCGTGCCCGGCTCGAGCCACACGTCGTCGTCGAGGAAGAGGACGGCGGGGGCGGTGGCGAGGGAGAGGAGGTAGTGCCTCTGCTCCGCGAGCCCGCGCCGGGGCAGGTGGCGGCGCACCACCGGAGCCCGGCCCTGCGCCTCCAGCACACGCAGCATCGCGGGGATCGTCGGGTCGCTCTCGGCGACCGCGTCGTCGGACTGGTCGCTGACGACCACGCGGAAGGGCGGGTCGTCCTGGGCGGCGAGTCCGGCGAGCGTGGCGGCGAGCTCGGCACGGCGGCCGACCGTCGGGACCAGCACGTCGATCAGTGGCTGCCGGGGAGCCTCGGGGATCCCCCAGCGCCCGGACCACCGGCGGCTGGTCACGGCGCGGCCGATCGGATGCGCTGCACCATCTCGGTCGTGGAGTGCTCCGAGACGTAGCCGACGGTGGTGACGACGCCTCCGTAGGAGCGGACGACGGCGGCCTCCGCGAGCATGTCGGGGTTGTAGTCTCCGCCCTTCACGTAGACGTCGGGCTGCACGCGCTCGAGCAGCGGGATGGGGGTGTCTCCGCCGAAGAGGGTCACGTAGTCGACGCAGCCCAGCTCGGCGATCACGCCGGCGCGGTCGCCCTCCGGGTTGATCGGCCGTCCCTCGCCCTTGAGCCGCCGGACGGAGTCGTCGTCGTTCACCGCGACCACGAGCACGTCGCCGAGCTCGCGGGCCTGGCGGAGATACGCCGTGTGGCCGCGGTGCAGGACGTCGAAGCAGCCGTTGGTGAAGACCACGCGGCGTCCGCGGCGCGACTGCTCCGCGAGGACCTCGACGAGGGCGTCCTCGCCGAGCACGACGGCGCCGGGAGCGGCGAGGGAGGCGAGCAGGTCGTCGCCCGAGCAGACCGAGGTGCCGGGGCGCTGCACGACCACGTCGGCGGCGGCCTGCGCCAGATCGACGGCGGTGGCCAGGGAGCGGCCGGCCGCGAGGGCCAGGGTGGCGGTCGCGGCGAAGGTGTCGCCGGCGCCCGACGCCTGCTTCTCCTCCGCGGGCTGCGCGAAGGTGCGGCTGACCGTGCCGTCGGCGTCGAGGGCGGTGGAGCCGTCCCGGTCGAGGGTGACCACGACGTGCCGGGCGCCCGAGCGCGCGCGCAGCTCCTCGGCGGCGTCGCGCACGGCGGCGGCCCGCTCCGTCCCGCGGCCGAGGGAGGCGCCGAGCAGCCGCTCCGCCTCCTTGGCGTTCGGGGTGACGAGGTCCGGCCGGGCGGAGGCCCAGTCGGCGAGCTCGTGCGCATCGATCACCAGGAGGCCCGGGCGCTCGACGGCGAGCAGGCGCTCGACGGCCTCCCGGAGGATCCCCGAGCCGTAGTCGCAGACCAGGACGGCGTCGGCGCCCGCGGCGGCCTCGGCGGCGGCACCGGCGAGCAGGGCCAGCTCGTCGTCGGCCGGGCGGTGCGGGCCGGAGTCGACGCGCAGCATCACGCTGTCGCCGCCGACCACGCGGGTCTTGATCGTCGTCGCGGCGCCGGTGCGGACGACCTGGGAGATGTCCAGGCCGGCCCGCTCGAGGGCGCGCACCAGTCGATCGCCCTCGGAGTCGCGTCCGGCCACGCCGACGGTGCGGACGACGGCGCCCAGCGCGCGCAGGTTGGCGGCGGTGTTGGCGGCCCCGCCCGCGACGTCGACGACGTCCTCGAGCCGCAGAACCGGCGCCGGCGCCTCCCGCGTGACGCGCTCCGCCTCGCCGAGCCACCAGGAGTCGAGGATGAGGTCCCCGATCACGGCGACCACCGGCGGGCGCTCCCGGACGTGCGCCAGGAGCGCGCTCGCCCGCTGGAGCGCCGAGCCCTCGAGGCTCATCGGGCACCGCCGGGCAGCACCGGGAGGCCGAAGTGGACGACCGTGGTGGTGGTCATCTCGTCGAGCAGTTCCGGGCCGTAGCCGAAGCCGGAGCCCGAGGCGCCGCGGGGCTGGGCGCTGCCGCCCGGCGCTCCTCCGAAGACGCCGTTGACCTTGACGGTGCCGACCGGCAGCGTCGCCGCGGCGCGGTGGGCGTGCTCCATGTCGGCGGTGAGGATCGAGGCGGCCAGGCCGTAGGGGCTCGCGGCGGCCAGGTCCAGGCCCTCGTCGAAGGAGTCGACGACGCGGATCGGCGCGACGGGCCCGAAGGTCTCCTCCGTCATCACCAGCATCGATTCGGTGCAGTCGGCCAGGACGGTCGCGGGGTAGAAGGTGCCGTCCCCGGGGGTGCCGCCGGTGAGGGCGCGCGCGCCGCTGCCGAGCGCCTCCGTGACGTGCTCGTGGACGGCGTCGCGCATGCGGGCGTCGACGAGGCGGGGGAGCGGGCCGGCGCTCCAGCGGTCGGCCTCGGCGACGAGCGCCGCCGTGAACGCCTCGGCGATGTCGCGGTGCACGTAGATCCGCTCGACGGAGGTGCAGATCTGTCCGGCGTTGGCGAAGGCGCCGAGCGCGGCCTGCTCGGCGGCCCAGACCGGGTCGACGTCGCGGTCGACGACGAGCGCGTCGTTGCCGCCGTTCTCGAGGATCACGTGCGCGCCGGTGACGGCGGCGACCCGGGCGAGCGCGCGGCCGGTGGCGGTCGAGCCGACGTGGGCGAGGACATCGACGCCCTCCGTGCGCGCCAGCTCGTCCCCGACCGCCCCGTCGCCCTCGACCAGGGTCAGCACCCCGTCGGGCAGCGCCTCGGCGAGGATGCTCGTGAAGAGGGCGCCCGTGCCCGGGCTGCGCTCGCTCGGCTTGTGCACGACGACGTCCCCGGAGACGATCGCGGCGCCCAGGAGGCCCGCGGCGACGGCGACCGGATCGTTCCACGGAGTGAGGGCGAGCACGACGCCGCGCGGGTGCGGCAGGGCCAGATCGACGTTGAGGGCACCTCCGCGCAGGCTCTTCCCCCGGTGCAGCGGGCCGAGCTCGGCGTACTGGAGCAGCGTGTCGACACCGGCGCGGACGCCGCCCAGGGCGTCGCCGGCGGGCTTGCCCGTCTCCTGAGTGTTGAGGTCGGCGAGCTCCTGCTCGCGCTCGGCCACGCGGTGGGCGGCGGCACGGAGGAGGGCGCCGCGCTCGGCGGGCGCGGTGGCGGCCCACGCGGAGAACGCGGTCCGCGCTCGGCGGACGGCGTCGGCGGCGGTCGTGGCGGGGGTCGTGATGTCGATGGTCACGGTCACCTCTCGGTCGGGGGCGCCCGCGGAGTGGCGGACGCATCCGTCCGGTACCCGGGTGGTGCGCGCCTAGACACGTCGCGTCCGGAATCCGCCGCGGGATCGGCGGCGCGGGCTCGCCGTCGATCCGGTTTCGGATCGGCCTCGGCGGGGAAGTGGAGGAGTGCACCGTCCCCGGAGCGGCGCCAGCGCGCCTTCCGCACCTGAGAGGAACCCGTCGTGGTCGCCATCGCCCCCCTCCGAGAGCCCTTCGCCGGAGTCGAGAGGATCGCCGTCCTGCGCGGCGGCGGACTCGGCGACCTGCTGTTCGCGCTGCCCGCCGTCGACGCTCTCGCGGCCGCCTACCCGGGAGCCGAGATCACCCTGCTCGGGACGCCCGCGCACCGGGTCCTGCTGTCGGGCGTCGAGTCGCCGATCAACGACGTCGAGATCCTGCCGGTGGCGCAGGGCGTCCGCGACGGAGAGGGGGAGGACCCCCGGGTCGTCGAGGACTTCACCGAGCGGATGCGCGCGCGCCGGTTCGACCTGGCCGTGCAGCTGCACGGCGGCGGGCGCTACTCCAACCCGTTCCTCCAGCGCCTCGGCGCGCGCCACACGATCGGCTCGCGCACGGACGACGCCGCGGAGCTCGAGCGCACGATCCCCTACGTCTACTACCAGCACGAGATGCTGCGGGCGCTCGAGATCGTCGGGCTGGCCGGAGCGCCTGCGACCCGCCTCGAGCCGGCGCTCGCCGTGGATCCGGAGCGGCGGGACCGCCTCGCCGCGGCGCTGCCCGCGGGTGGCCCGCTGGTGCTGATCCACCCGGGCGCGACCGACCCCCGCCGGCGCTGGCCCGCCTCCTCCTTCGCCGCTGTGGCGACGGAGCTGCTGGCCGACGGCGCCCGCGTGCTGGTGGTGGGCGACGCCTCGGACGTGCCCGCCGCCGACGAGATCGTCGCCGGAGCGCCGGGAGCGGTCTCCTGGGCAGGCGTCGTGGACCTCCCGGACCTCGCTCCGCTGCTCTCGCTCGCCGACCTCGTGCTCGGCAACGACTCCGGACCCCGCCACCTCGCCGCCGCGGTCGGCGCCCCGACGGTCGGGGTCTTCTGGGTGGGCAACGCGATCAACGCCGCGGCCCTCGGGCGGCAGCGCCACCGGGTGCAGCTGAGCTGGACCACCCGCTGCCCGGTCTGCGGGCGCGACGCCACGCAGGTCGGCTGGACCGCTCCGCGCTGCGAGCACGACGTCACGTTCGTCGGCGACGTGCGCGTCGAGGCCGTGCTCGAGGACGTCCGCGGGGTGCTCGCCTCCACCCACTGAACCGCGAGATGCCACCTGTGGTGCTCGACGTCGGCGCGTCGGCGGCACAGGTGGCATCTCGCGGAGAGAGATCCGGGGAGCGCCCGGATCAGCGGATCACGGCCAGGACGGCTCCTCCTCGTGCGTGATGACGAGCTCGCGGACCTCGCAGCCGCGCGGCTGGCCGAGGACGAACATGACGGCGTTCGCCACGTTCTCCGGGTCGTTCAGCAGCGCGTCCGGACCGGGCTTGTACTGCTCGTCGCGGTCGTCGAAGAAACGCGTCTTCATGCCCGACGGGATCAGCGTGGTCACGCCGATCTCGCCCTTGGTCTCGGCCGCGAGCGCGCGGGTGAAGCCGAGCACGCCGAACTTCGAGGCGCAGTACGCGGTCGCGTCCGAGACGGCCTTGATCGCCAGCGAGGAGGCGACGGTGACGACGCGGCCGTGGGTCTCGGTGAGGAAGGGCAGCGCCGCGCGGACGACGGCCGCGGTGCCGAGGAGGTTCACGGAGATGACCCGCTCCCACTCCTCCGGCTCCACGTCGACGAGGCGGCCGCAGCGGTCGATGCCGGCCGCGGTGACGACGGCGTCGAGCCCGCCGTGCTCGCGGGCGATCTCGACGACCGCCTTCTCGGCCTCGCGGGTCTTCGCGACGTCGACCTGGTAGGCGGCGACGCCCTCCTTCACCGACGACACGTCGCGGTCGAGCACGATCGGGGTGCCGCCGGCGGCGGTGACCGCGGCGGCGACGGCCGCACCGAGCCCGGAGGCTCCTCCGGTGATCAGGACGCGGCCGATGGGAGTGGGAGTGGTGCTCATGGTTTCCTTCCGGGGGTGGTCTGCGGGCCTCGTGGGCCGCGGGTCAGCCGACGCGCGCGAGCGCGGCGGCGAGATGGGTGGTCGAGCGGCCCGGGTGGTACGGCACGGTCAGGACCCGGCCGCCCCACTCCGCCACCGTCGCCGTCTCGGGGAGGGACTCGGCGGAGTAGTCGCCGCCCTTCACCCAGACGTCGGGGCGGATGCGGCGCAGCGCCTCGTCCGGCGTGTCCTCGCCGAAGACCAGCACGGCGTCGACGCACTCGAGCGCGAGCAGCAGGTCGACGCGGTCGTCCTCGGGGATGATCGGCCGCGCCGCGCCCTTGAGGCGGCGGACGGAGTCGTCCGAGTTGAGGCAGACGATCAGGCAGTCGCCGAGCGCGCGCGCGGCCGAGAGGGTGCGGGCGTGGCCGGCGTGGAGCAGGTCGAAGCAGCCGCCGGTCGCGACCACGGTGCCTCCTGCCGCGCGGACGGACTCGGCGACGCGCAGGGCGTCGACACCGCCGCCGTGGAGGGGAGCGGGGTCGGCGGGAGCGGACAGGGAGGCGACCCCTCCCGCGAGCAGGTAGGCGCCTGCCGCGGCGACCGCCGCCTGCACCGCCTCCGACGTGCTCGCGCCCTCGGCGAGGGCGACGGCGGCGGAGGCGGCGAACCGGTCGCCGGCTCCGCACGGATCGGTGGGCGGCACGGTCACGGCCGGTGCGACGACCGGGACCCCGGCGCCGCGGGAGCGCAGCAGGGCGCCGGAGGATCCCATCGTCACGGTGACGGCGCCGCAGCCCCAGCGCTCGAGGAGGGTGGTCGCGGCGGACTCCGCGCGCGTCACTCCGCGGCCGACGGCCCCCGAGAAGGCCGTGGCCTCGGCCAGGTTCGGAGTGGCGAGCGCGGTGGCGGCGACCGGCTGCGAGCCGCGCGGGTGCGGATCCCACACCAGCGGCACGGTGAGCGCGTCGAGAGCCGCGCGGAGCGACGCGTCCTCTGTCAGCCGACGGCCGTAGTCGGCGACGATCACGGCGTCGGCGTCGCCGAGCGCGGCGAGCATCGCGTCGGTCACGCCGGGGACGGGGGGCGTCTCGCAGCCGCGGTCGATCCGCACGACGGCCTGGCCGGAGGCGGCCACGCGGGTCTTCACCGGCGTCGGCGCACCCGAGGGCCCGGCGACCAGGCGGACGCCGGACAGCTCGGCGCGCAGCTCCGCCACGTCCGGATCCGAGTCCTCGGCGAGCGCGGTCACGAGCGTCACCTCGTGCCCGTCGCGGGCGAGCATCCGGGCGACGAGCCCGGCTCCGCCGGCGCGGGCGCTGCGGGCCGACACGTCGACCACGGGGACGGGGGCGTCCGGGCTCAGCCGCTCGGCGGGTCCGGAGAGGTCGACGTCGAGCATCACGTCGCCGACGACGACGAGGTGCAGGCGGCTCACGAGGCGGCCGCCGTCCGCGCGCGGATCCGGTGCTCGAAGGCCCGGCAGAGCGCGTGCACGAGCACCAGCTGCGCCTCCTGCACGTTGGAGCCGTGGCCCTCGAGGGCGATCGCCTCGTCGCAGAGCTCGGTGAGCGGGTTGGGCCCCTCGCCGGTCAGCGCCCACGAACGGGCGCCCGCCGCACGGGCGGCCTCCGCGGCGTGGAGGAGGTTCGCGCTGCGTCCGCTGGTGGACAGCAGCACCACGACGTCGCCCGCGCGCGCGTGCGCGGTGACCTGGCGCGAGAACACGTGGTCGAAGCCGTAGTCGTTGCCGATCGCGGTCAGGCTCGACGTCTCGGCGTGCAGCGAGATGGCGGAGAAGGGGACCCGGTCGCCGTCGAAGCGGCCGACCAGCTCGGCGGTGAGGTGCTGCGCCTCGGCCGCGGACCCGCCGTTGCCCGCGGCGAGCAGGCGCGCGCCGGAGTGGAGGCGGTCGGCGAGCTCGACGCCCCAGGCGGCGATCCTGTCGGAGTGGCGCTCCAGCTGCGCGACCGCGTCGAGCGCGCGCGCCACGTGGTCGTCGACGAGGCGCCGGGCGGCGTCGGCCGGGGTGTCCAGAACGGTGTCGATGGTCGCGGTGTCGATGGTCATCGTCGCGGAGCCGCCTTCCGGGTGGTGGGGGATGAGGGTGCGCTCGTGGCGCCGGTGAGGAGCGACTCGTCGCCGAGGCCGGCGAGGGTCGTGACGTAGGCGCGCTCGGTGTCGGCGGCGACGCGGTCCCAGGAGTAGCGGGACTCGACGCGCTCGCGGCCGGCGGCTCCGTAGGCGCGGGCGCGGTCGGGGTCCTCCAGCAGCGAGCCGAGGGCGGCGGCCAGGGCGACCGGGTCGCGCGGGGGCACGTGCACGCCGGTGACGTCCTCGACGACGGTGTCGATCAGGCCGCCCACGGAGGAGGCGACGACCGGTACACCGCAGGCCATCGCCTCGAGCGGAGTGATGCCGAACGGCTCGTACCAGGGTGCGCAGACCACGACGTCGGCCGAGCGGAGCATCGCGGGCATCTCGGTCTGCGAGAGCTGGCCGACGAAGTCGACGCGGTCGGCGACTCCGAGGCTCTCGGCCACGCCGTGCAGCCGCTGGTACTCGGGGTCCGCCGTCAGCGCGTCGCCGGAGCCGGAGCCCCCGACGACGACGAGCTCGGCGTCGTGGCCGGCCGCGACCAGGTGCGCGAGCGCCTCGATCGCGATGCCCATTCCCTTGCGCGGCACCAGCCGGCCGATGGTCATCAGCCGCGAGCGCTCGCCGCGCGGCGCGACAGGGCCCTCGACGGAGAACCGGTCGATGTCGACTCCGCAGGGCACCACCGAGATGCGCGAGGTCGGCACGCCGAGCCCTTTGAGCTCGAAGGCCTCGTCCGAGCAGGTGGCGACGATGCCGTCGGCCTTCTGGCCCACGCCGGGCTCGAGCCAGGCGCGCTCCTCGGGGCTGGTGTCGAGCGCGCCCTGCTGGCGGCGCTTGACGACGCCCAGCGCGTGGAAGGTGTGGAAGACCGGTACGCGCCGCCCCGTGGCGCGCTCCACCCGCTCGGAGGCGTCGAGCGCGGCGACTCCGGACATCCAGAAGTGGCTGTGCACGAGGTCCGGCCGCTCCTGCAGCCACTCCTCGGCGAGGTCGACGGCGAAGTCGCCCATGAAGGGCAGCAGCTCGTCCTTGGAGACGCGGCTCGGCGGGCCTGCGTCGATGTGCACCACCTCGACGCCCGAGGTGAAGGGCACACGCCGGGGGAGGGAGGGGTCGTCGCGGCGGGTGTAGACGACGACGCGGTGGCCGCGGCGCGCGAGAGCGTCGGCGAGGGCCGCCACGTGGACGTTCTGGCCGCCGGCGTCGACGCCGCCGAGGGTCGCCAGCGGGCTCGCGTGCTCCGAGACCAAGGCGATCGTGAGCGCGGGCGCGGCGGAGAGGTGCTGCTTCATCGGGTGCTCCCTTTCAGAGCGGGCTCCGGCGACCGGCGTCCGGGGAGGTCGGCGAGGACCTCGTCCCAGTCGCGGTGGAACCGGGCGAGGCCGTAGCGCGCGAGCGCGGCCTCGCGGGCGACGGCGCCGGCGCGGGCGGCGCGGTCCGGGTCCTCGACGAGCGCCCGGGCCGAGGCGACGAGGGAGTCGAGGTCGTTCGAGACCGCTCCGGCCTCGGGCGGGACGGCGCGCCCCGCCTCCGTCACGTCGAGCGCGACGACGGGCATCCCGAGGTGCATCGCCTCGAGCAGCGCGAGGCCGAGGGAGGTCCAGCGGAACGGGTGCAGGTAGACCCGGCGGCGGGCCAGCGCGGCGTGCATCTTCTCCGTGCGGACGTCGCCGAGGACCGTGACGTCCTCCAGGCCCGGCAGCTCGGCGAGCCGGTCGGTCTTCATCCCGAAGACGTCCAGCGGAGCGACGGCGCCGAAGCGGGGGAGCAGGTCGGTGCCGGCGACCCGGCCGCGGCGGACGGGCTCGTTGACGACCACGCCGAAGTGCGGCAGCTCGCCGGTGTAGAGGGGGCCCGGGTCGTGGATCCCGTGCTCGATCACCGTGGTCCGGGTCGATCCGGTGTCCCACATCAGGGCGTTGAAGTGGGTGACGTGGACGATCAGCAGGTCGTCGCGGTCGGCGAGCGGGTGGCGGTTGTCCGGCACGTTCCCACGCGGGGTGTTGTGCTCGACGTAGACGGCGGGCACATCGCGGCCGAGGCGTCGCCCGAGCAGGCGCTCGGCCTCGGCGAGCTCCTCGGGACGCTGGAGGAGGACCGCGTCGACGTCGGCGTCGTGCAGCTCCTCGGGCGCGATCTCGGCGGCGCGGGGCCAGTCGCGGCCGCCGGTGCCCAGTCCCCAGGCGTCGCGGGCCGGAGTCGTGGGGAGCAGGTAGGTGTGGGCGCCGCGGACGAAGGCGTCCGCCCAGCCGCCGTGCACGTGCCAGAGCAGGATCCTCATGCGATGGCCTCTCTCGGGGAAGTCGTGGGTCGGAGTCGGAGGGCGGCGGCGACCGCCTCCTCGGCGCTCACCCCCGCGAGGCACGGATGGCCGGGGACGGGGCAGACGCGGGCGCGCGAGCCGGCGCACGGCGACTCCTGATCGCCCAGCAGTGCCACCGGGACGCCGTACGGTGCCCAGCGCACCGCCGGGACGACCGGGGCGAAGAGGCTCACCACGGGGGTGCCGACCGCGGCGGCGAGGTGCGCCGGACCGGTGTTGCCGCAGATCACGACGTCGGCGCCGGCCAGCACCTCGGCGGCGCCGGCGAAGTCGGTGGCCCCGCCGAGGTCGATGCCGCGGGTGCCCGCGACCTCGGCCGTGAGGGCGCGCTCGCCCGGTCCGCCCGTGACGACGACCGCGAGGCCGGCGTCCGCCAGCAGCTCGACGGCGCGGGCCGCGTTCGCCGCGGGCCAGGCGCGGGCGGGGACGGCGGCTCCGGGGTGCACGACCGCGTACGGACCGACCCCCTCCAGAGCGGTCGGCAGCGCGCCCTCGCGGCGCACGCGGAGCCGTCCGTCGTCGCCGGGGGGCAGAGCGAAGCCGGCCGCCGCGGCGATCGCGAGCGCGCGCTCCGGCTCCGGCTGGTCCTCCTCGAGGGTCTCGCCCGGGACGAGGCGCACGTCCAGCAGGGCGCCCGCGAAGTCGACCGAGGCGCCCGAGATGCGCTCGACGCCGACGAGCCGGAGCAGCAGGGCCAGCGGCAGCGGCGACTGGTGGAAGGAGGTGAGGATCACGGCCTCGTCCGGCGCGAACTCCTCGACGATCGCGCGCAGCTCGTCGACGAGCTCGGCGTCGACGGGGCGGGAGGCGTCGCCGATCCACGGGCACCACCAGGTGCGGACGGAGGAGGGACCCGGCAGCAGTGCGGCGGCCGGCGCGCCCTGCGGACCGCTCAGCAGCAGCACCTCGGCGTCGGCCGCGATCGCGCGGACGGCCGGTCCGCACAGCAGGACGTCTCCCGCGCTGTCCAGGCGGGCGACGAGCACGCGGCGCCTCACTCGGCGTCCTCGTCGGGCTGCATCGCGAGCAGGAGCTCGACCGCCTCGAGGAGCGTCGCCGCCTGCAGGGGGGCGGCGTCCACCTCCTCGGCGCGGGTGATCGGAGTCGGCACCAGCACACCGCGGGCGCCCGCCGCCGCGGCGGCGCCGACGTCGGCGCCGATGTCGCCGATCACGGCGAGGGAGCGGGCCGGCAGTCCCAGCCGCTCGGCGGCGCCGAGCACCATGCCGGGCCGGGGCTTCCGGCAGGAGCAGCCGTCCTCGGGGCCGTGCGGGCAGAGCATCCACACGTCGAAGCCGCCGAAGAGCTCGTCCACGCGCCGGTTCACCGCGTCGGCCTGGCCGCGATCGATGATCCCGCGGGCGATCCCGGACTGGTTGGTGACCACGCCCACGGCCAGTCCCGCCTCGCGCGCCCGCTCGACCGCGGCGAGGGCCGTGGGCATCGGCGAGACCTGCGCCGGGTCGCCGTTGTACGGGACGTCGACCACGAGCGTCGCATCGCGGTCGAAGAGGATCCCCCGCAGCCGGGGGGCCTTCGTGCGCTCGTCGGCGCTCCGGGAGGAGGAGTCGTTCACCTCCTCCTCGTACCCCTCGACCGGGGATGTAAACCCCCTTCCGGAGAAGTCGGTCCCGCCGGGCGCGTCGCTCGCATCCGAGGACGCCGCGTCTGAGGCGCGCGCAGCGGGGTACGGGGACTCCGACAGGAAGGAGGCGCCGTGCGCGCTCTCACCGCCCCGGACGGGACTCCGGAGATCCTCGCGCTGCGCGCTCTCAAGCTCGGCGACCTGCTCGTCGCGGTCCCGGCGCTGAAGGCGCTGCGCCGCGGCTTCCCCGAGCACCGGCTGATCATGGCCACGACCCCCTGGCTCGAGCCGATCGTCGACCTGGTCGAGGGCCTGGACGCGCTCGTGCCCACTCTCCACGGACTCGACGACCCGCTGCCGATGGCCGCCGGCCGGATCGAGCTCGGCGTGAACCTCCACGGCAACGGCCCGGAGTCGCGGCTGCGTCTGCGCGAGGTCGCTCCGGAGCGCACGCTCGAGTTCCGCGTCCCGGCGCTGGATCCGGGCGCGGGACCCGGCGACCCGCGTCCGCTCTGGCTCGACGGCGAGCTCGAGCGCGCGCGCTGGGCCCGCCTGGTGAACTCGATCGGGCTCGACGCCGACCCCGAGGACGTCGCGATCGCCGTCCCCGTGGAGCCCGCCTCGGCCCCCGGAGCCGCCGTCGTGCACATCGGGGCCTTCTACGGCTCGCGCGAGTGGCCGGAGGAGCGCTTCGCCGCGGTGGCGCGCTCCCTCGCCGCCGAGGGGCACCGCGTCGTCTACACCGGAGGCGCGAACGAGGCCGACCGCGCCCGCCGCGTCGCCGAGCTGGCCGGTACGGGCGAGGTGCTCGCGGGGGTGCTGGCGCTCAGCGAGTTCGCCGCGGTCGTCGCGGCCGCCGAGGTCGTGGTCACCGTCGACACCGGAGCGGCGCATCTCGCCTCCGCGTACGGCATCCCCTCGGTGGTGATCTTCGGACCGGCGCCGCCCGAGGCCTGGGGGCCTCCCGCCTCGGGGCCGCACCGCGTGCTGACCGATGCCTCGCTCCGCCGCGGCGACGTCTTCTCCGCCGAGCCGGACCCGGCTCTGCTCGCGGTCCAGGTCGACGACGTCCTCGCCGCTCTCGCGTCGCTCCCGACGCGTGCCGAGACCCACCTCAGGCGGACTTCAGCCGCGTCGTCGGGCGCACCGGAGTGACCATGGCCACCCGGGCCCGGGGCGAGCGCGGCTGATGGCTGCGCGAGGGGGCGCCGAGCCTGTCGGCGAGCTGCGCGAGGATCCGCCGCTGCAGGCGCGAGACCTGCATCTGCGTCGTCCCCAGCGCATCGGCGATCTGCTGCTGGGTGCGCTCCTCGACGAAGCGCATCCGCAGGAGCTCGCGCTGCCCCTCCTCGAGCTCGGCGAGGGCCTCGGCGAGTCCATGCCGCCGGTCGATGCCGAGCAGCCTCTCGTCCTCGCCGCCGAGGGTGTCGCCCAGGCCGACGCCGCCCTCGCCCACGGTCTCGTCGAGCGAGAGCGGATGCCCCGCGAGACGCGCGTCGGCGACCTCCGCCGCGTCCACGCCGAGGCGGCGCGCGATCTCGTGGTCGGTGGGGTGGCGGCCGAGCTCCTGCGCGAGCTCGTCGGCGACGACGGCGGAGCGGCGGTGCAGCTCCTGCACGCCGCGCGGCGGGCGGATCATCCAGCCGAGGTCACGGAGGTGGCGCTTGAGCTCTCCGGTGATCGTCGGGACGGCGAAGGCGGCGAAGCTGTCGCCGCGCTCCGGCGTGAAGCGGCGGGCTGCCTTGACCAGGCCCACGTAGGCGACCTGGCGCAGATCCGCCCAGTCGCTGCTGCCGCGGGAGACCCGGCGGGCCATCGCCTCGGCCAGTCCGAGGTGGTCGAGCACGATGCGCTCGCGGATCCGCTCGCCCTCCGGGCCCTCCGCGCTCACCGCGGCCTGGAAGAGCGAGAGCGTGCGGGCGTCCTTCTCCTCCCGCGCCGCCTCGGTGAGGACGCTCGGGCGGTCGGTGCGGGTGTCGAGATCGATCGTGCTCATCAGTGCTCCTTCCGGGCACGCTCGCGCGGAGGCCCGGCGCGGCCTGCGGTGCGGCGCTCGGGCCCTCTCGACGAGAGGCCCGGGGTCAGCGCACCACTGCTCCTGCTCGCTCGGGGAGTCCGTTGACTCGGAGCAGTGCTGTCCGGTAGAAGCAGTGGCCGCGAGGCGCGCACCGTGCCCGGGCGGAGGCGCCGCGGCCCCCGCGATCCCGGGCGCCGCACCGGCTCCCGCCGGTAGGATCGGCCTCGTATGTCTGAGCTCACCCCGCCCCTGGAAAGCGCGCCGGACGCGCACCCGTTCACGACTGCGACCGGGAGCGACGTCCGCGTCCGCTTCTGCCCGTCGCCGACCGGGACCCCGCACGTCGGCCTCATCCGCACCGCCCTGTTCAACTGGGCGTACGCGCGCCACACCGGCGGCACGTTCGTCTTCCGCATCGAGGACACGGACGCCGCGCGCGACAGCGAGGAGAGCGTCGAGCAGATCCTCGACGCGCTGCGCTGGCTGAAGCTCGACTGGGACGAGGGCGTCGGAGTCGGCGGCCCGCACGGTCCGTACCGCCAGTCCGAGCGCACCGGCGTCTACCTCGACGTGATCGCGCGACTGACCGCCTCGGGCCACCTCTACGAGAGCTACTCCACCGCGGAGGAGATCGACGCGCGCAACGAGGCAGCCGGCCGTGCGAAGCAGCACGGGTACGACAACTTCGACCGCGACCTCACCGAGGAGCAGCGCGCCGCCTTCCGCGCCGAGGGCCGCGCCCCGGCGCTGCGCCTGCGCGTGCCGGACGCCGACCTGTCCTTCGACGACCTCGTCCGCGGCCCGATCACGTTCCCCGCGGGCTCCTTCAGCGACTTCGTCGTGGTGCGCCCCAACGGCCAGCCGCTCTACACGCTCGTGAACCCGGTCGACGACGCGATCATGCAGATCACCCATGTGCTCCGCGGCGAGGACATCCTGCCCTCGACCGCCCGCCAGATCGCGCTGTACCACGCGCTGATCGACATCGGAGTGACGACCTTCGTCCCGCGCTTCGGCCACCTCCCGTACGTGATGGGCGACGGCAGCAAGAAGCTCTCCAAGCGCGACCCGTCCTCGAACCTCTTCCACCACCGCGACCGGGGCTTCATCCCGGAGGGCCTGGTCAACTACCTCGCCCTGCTCGGCTGGTCGCTCACGCACGACCGCGACGTCTTCTCGATCGACGAGATGGTCGCCGCCTTCGACGTGTCCGACGTGAACCCCAACCCGGCCCGCTTCGACCTCAAGAAGGCGGAGTCGATCAACGGCGACCACATCCGCCTCCTGGCCGTCGACGACTTCACCGAGCGGACGATCCCGTACCTCGTGGCGGCCGGAGTGCTCGCGGGCGAGCCGACCGCCGAGCAGCGCGCCGTGCTCGACGCCGCCGCGCCCCTCGTGCAGGAGCGGATCGGCCTGCTGGGGGAGGCCCCCGGCATGCTCGGGTTCCTCTTCACCGCGTCCGATGCGCTCGAGTACGACGAGGACGCGCTGAAGGGCCTGCCCGCGAACGCCGGCGAGGTGCTCGCCGCCTCGATCGGCGCCCTCGAGCTCGTCCCCGCGTCCGAGTGGCTGACGGCCTCGATCCAGGAGGCGCTCGCCTCCGCGCTGATCGAGGGCCTCGGCCTCAAGCCCCGCATCGCCTACGGGCCGCTGCGCACCGCGGTCTCCGGACGCCGGGTCTCGCCGCCGCTGTTCGAGTCGATGGAGATCCTCGGCAAGCAGGAGTCGATCGCCCGCCTCGACCGCCTCGGCGCGCACCTCTCCCGGCAGGCCTGACCCGTGGCGGAGACGGTCGGCGGACGCTACGACGTCGTCGTGATCGGCGGGGGCCCCGCGGGGCTCTCGACGGCGCTCAACCTGGTCCGCGCGCGCCGCAGCGTGCTGCTGCTCGACAGCAACCGCCCGCGGAACGCTGCGACCCTGCACTCGCACGGGTTCCTCACCCGCGACGGGATCTCGCCGCTCGAGCTGCGCCGCCTCGGCCGCGAGGAGTTCGAGCGCTACGAGGCCGCCGAGGTGCACAACGCTCTCGTCACCTCGGTCGAGCGCTCCGGCGGCGAGTTCGTCGTCGGCGCGCGGGGCGTGCGCGGCAGTGCGGACCGCTCCGTCGTCGCCACCGCCGTCGTGGTCGCCGCGGGGCTCCTCGAGACGCCGCCCGCGCTGCCGAGCCTCCGCGCCTACTACGGCACCGCCGTGCACAGCTGCATGGAGTGCGACGGCTACGAGAAGGCGGGGGAGGCGCTCGCCCTGATCGGCGAGACCGACGACCTCGCGGAGCGGGCCATGCTCCTCTCGCAGTGGTCGACCGACCTGATCGTCTTCACCAACGGCGTCGGGACGGTGAGCGACGCCGACGAGTCGCTCCTCGCGTCGATCGGCATCCGGGTCGACCGGCGCCCGGTCGCCGACCTCGCCGGGGAGCGCGCCGAGATGACCGGCGTCCGCCTGGTCGACGGCGACGTCGTCCCGCGCACCGGAGCGTTCGTCCGCCCCGTCTGGACCCCCGCGCTGGACTACCTGGACGCGGCCGGCCCCGACCGCGACGCCGACGGCTTCCTCCGCGTCGACGCCGGCGGTCGCACCTCCGTCCCCGGCCTCTACGCCGCCGGCGAGGTCACCCCTCCCGGCCCGCAGCAGCTGATCGTGGCCGCCGGATCGGGAGCCCAGGTCGCCTCCGCGATCAACCGCGACCTCGTGCGCGCCCGCCTCGGCGAGGCCGCCCCGGAGTCCGAGGGCAGCGTCGTCCGCGGCTCGATTTGAGCCGGATGCCCGCGTAGGGTACTGTCGTCTCTCGGCGCTCGGGTCTCGATCCGATCGCCGCCTGGTCTCGGGATCACCTCCGGATGACCATTGGGGTATGGTGTAATTGGCAACACGGCTGATTCTGGTTCAGTTGTTCTTGGTTCGAGTCCAGGTACCCCAGCACTGATCTCCTCTGCGGCACTCCGCCCGACGCCCCCTTCCGGGCGTCCCCCGGGCCGCCCCTCGCGAGCCGCTCTCGGCGGAGTCCGCAGTATCCCCCCTCCGGCCGACGCGGCCGTCCGAGGCGCTGTGACACGATGGAACCTGTACGTCTCTCAGGTACCCGCGTCGCGCGGGTCGGACGAAAGGTCGCCCGCCCATGGAACCGGATCTCCTCTGGATCGTCCTCGCCGGAGTCGCCGTCGGCGCACTCCTGCTGATCGCCCTCATCGGCTTCTTCCTCTTCCGCGCCTGGTACCAGGTGCCGCAGGCCGACGAGGCGATCGTGATCGTCGGCAAGAAGCAGAAGGGCGAGGACGGCCTCACCTCGAACATGACCGTCATCACCGGCGGCGGTGCGTTCGTGAACAAGCTGACCCAGCGGTCGGACCGCATCTCCCTGCGCTCCCGCCAGATCAAGATGGAGCCGGTCGCGCAGACGAAGAACGGCGTGACGATCCACCTCGCCGGCGTCGCCCTCGTCAAGATCGGCTCCACGGCCGACCAGGTCCGCGCCGCCGCCGAGCGCTTCGCGTCGCAGGACCAGTCGATCGACGTCTTCACCACCGAGCAGCTCGAGGGCGCCCTCCGCGGCGTCGTCGCGAAGCTCAGCGTCGAGGAGGTCATGCAGGACCGGCAGAAGCTGGGAGACGAGATCGCCGAGGGCATCAAGGGCGACCTGCTCGCCCAGGGCCTCGTCCTCGACTCCTTCGCCATCCAGGGCGTCACCGACCGCAACGGCTACATCGAGGCGCTCGGTGCGCAGGAGATCGAGCGCGTCCGCCGCGAGGCCGACGTCGCGCGGATCAACGCCGCCCGCGAGGTCAAGGCCCGCCAGCTCGCCACGGACGAGGCGAACCTGATCGAGCAGACCGCCTACGACAAGAACACCGCCGCCGCGAAGTCCGAGGTCGGCCGCGCCAACGCCGAGGCCGAGCAGGCCGAGAACCTGGCCCGCGCCGAGCGCGAGCAGGCCGTCCTCGTGCAGCGCGCCGAGAACCGGCAGGCCGAGCTCGACGCCGACGTCAAGCGCGTCGCGGACGCCGAGAAGTACCGCCGTCAGACCGAGGCCGACGCCGACGCGTACGGACGCGAGAAGAAGGCCGAGACGGACCGCCAGGTCGCGCAGCAGGTCTCGGACGCCGAGGCGTACGCCGTCCAGCGCCAGGCGGAGGCGCGCCAGGCGTCCGCCGCCGCCGAGGCCGCCGCCGTGAGCGCCCGCGCCGAGGCCGAGGCCCACGCACTGCGGGCCAAGGCGGGCGCCGAGGCCGAGGCGCTGCGCGCGAACGCGACCGCCGAGGCGGAGGCCATCCGTGCGAAGGGCGAGGCGAGCGCGGCGGCCATCGCGGCCGAGGCGGAGGCGCTCCGCGAGAACCAGGAGGCGATCCTGGGTCGCGAGCTCATCGGGCAGCTGCCCTCGCTCATGGCCGAGTTCGCCAAGGGCTACCAGAACGTCGGCTCGGTGACGCTGATCGGCGGCGACACCGCCGGCACCCACATCGCCCGCGAGCAGGCGGCCGGCCTCGCCGCCACGTTCGACAGCGTCAAGTCGGCGACCGGCGTCGACCTCGGGGCGATCCTCCAGGGCCAGGCCTTCGGCCGCGGGATGGCCGCGGGCGGCTCCGTCGTGCCGACCGGCGCGTCGGTGTCGACCGGATCGGGCGACACGGCTCGTCCGTCCGGCTCCGGCGACCCGACCGCCGTCGCCTCCACGAGCTGACCGGAGGGTCCCGCCGATCCTCGGCGGCTCCACCACCGCCGCCGTGCTCGTCGGTGGACGCCCGCGGGCGTCCGCCCTCGAGCACGGCGTGCCGCGTTCTGCGCGACCGGGCCGTGCCGCCGCCCGGCATCGTGCAGCCCCCGCTCAGGCGAGCGGCTTGCGCATCTGCAGGGACGTCGTCTCGTAGCCGAGCGACTCGTACAGCGCCCGCGCGGCGCTGTTGAAGCCGAACACGTTCAGCGCGAGGGCGGAGCCGCCGCGGGAGCGGACGTGCGACTCCGCGAGCAGCATCGCCGCCCGGCCGAGGCCGCGGCCGCGCTCGGCGGCGTCGATCTGCACGTCCCAGACGTACCCGACGCCCTCGAGCCCGCTCGGGTGCGGACCGAGCCACAGCGACCCGACCGCGCGGCCGTCCTCGGAGACGAGCAGCACGTCGTGCCCGGCGGCGGGGGAGCCTCCCGGGAAGTACTTCTCGTCCGAGGTGTCGGCGTTGCGCGTCGCGGCCGCCTCGTCGTCGCCCGCCCGCATCCGGTCCTCGATGTACGCCGAGCGCTGCACCCGCATCCACCGGGCGAGAGCGGCGGCGGGCATCGGCTCGAGCGTGACGGTCATCCCCTCACGATCCCACTCCGGGCCCGCCTCCCGCGAACGATCCGTCGCGAACGGCCCGCAGGGGATCCGGGGACGGGCCGCTCGCGACGGATCATCGACGGCCCGGGTCAGTCCGGGGTCCGCTCCGCGTGCTTCCGCTTCCCCAGGCGGGTGGCGAGGAACAGCAGCGTCCCCACGACCACGTAGCCCGCCGTCGCCAGCCAGACCACCCCCGTCTGCTGCGTCAGGAGCACCACGCTCGCGATGGTCGCGAGCACCGGCACCACGCGCGGCACGGAGTAGTGGGCGTGGTCGACGCGGTCCTTCTTCAGCACCAGCACCGAGACGTTCGCCGCGATGAACACCAGCAGGAGCAGCAGCACCGTCGTCTCGGCGAGAGTGCCGACGTCGCCGATGAGGCTGAGCAGCATCGTGACTCCGCCGACGACCACGATCGACACCCACGGCGTGCGGCGGCCCGGGAGCACCTTGCCGAAGGCGCTCGGCAGCAGACCCGACGTGGCCAGCCCGAAGCCGACGCGGCTCGCCATGACCATGAACAGCAGAGCGCCGTTCGCGATGGCGACCAGCGCGATCAGGCCGAACAGCCACGGCGGCACGGCCACTCCGCTCGCCGCGACCACGTCCAGCAGGGGGCCGCTCGACGCCGCGAGCTCGTCGTTCGGCAGCACGATCACGGCGCCGAGCGCGATCAGGAGGTAGACCACGGCGGCGGTGATCAGCGCGCCGAAGAGGGCCCGCGGGTAGACCTTCGAGGGGTTCCGCACCTCCTCGGCCATGTTCGCGGCGGCCTCGAAGCCGAGGAACGAGAAGAAGGCGACGATCGAGGCGGCGAACGCGCCCTGCAGCGGAGCGACGTCGGGGTTGAACTCGAGCACGCGGGAGGCGTCGCCGTCGCCGGAGCCGAAGAAGACCGCGGCGCAGACGATGACGATCACCAGTCCGCTCACCTCGATGACCGAGGCGACCAGGTTCGCGGTCAGCGACTCCTTCACGCCGCGCAGATTCACCAGGGTGAGGATCGCGATGAAGACGAGCGCGGTCGGGATCGGCGGGACGTCCAGCAGCGCGCCGAGGTAGTCGCCCGCGAACGCGTTCGCCAGCGAGGCCGCCGTCGTGATGCCGGACGCCATCATCAGGAAGCCGATCAGGAACGAGAGGTACGGCTTCCCGAACGCGCGGTCCACGTAGCGCGCCGCCCCTCCGGCGTGCGGGTACTTGGTGATCAGCTCCGCGTAGGTGCCCGCGGTGAGCAGGGCGACGACCAGCGCGATCAGCAGCGGCAGCCAGATCACGCCGCCGACGTCCTCCGCCATCGTGCCGACCAGGGTGTAGATGCCGGCGCCGAGCGTGTCGCCCACGATGAAGGCGAACAGCAGCGGTCCGGTGATCACCCGCTTGAGCGACGCCTTCCCGGGAGCGGTCTCGGCGGTGTCCGTCGTGTCGGTCATCCGCACACTCCACCGAAGCGAGGGGTCCGAGCGCAAGCCTCGCCGCCCGATCGCTGCGAGATTTCTCATGATCGTGACCCGTGTGGCAGGGGCCCGGGCGCGGTCTGAGGGCCCTTGCTCACGGTTCGACGGGCCGCATACGACCGCCACCACCCAACCTCAGACTCTGGTGGAGCGCTTGGTGATCGTCCTCCTTCGCGCCAACCGTGTCGTCGAACCTGACCGACGCTGACCCGGTTTTCGCGGTCCTGCGGGAGATTTTGCAATCGTGCACGAGCATCTGGAGCTTGAAGCGCGGATACCGGCTCGGTCTGCTGTTTCGCTAGCTCAAGCTCGACCCACAGGCGCCGCCGTGAAGCTGATCGGCCACCCCGGCGACGTCCCCGCCGAGGACCTGACGAGCTGGACGCATCCGCCGTTTTTCGAAGCGGTCGCCGACGCGGCGGGTTAGGGCAGGGACGCGCGCGATGGCAAGGGCTCGCTCGTCTACGTGCACACGGCGTCGAGAACCGCGCCATGACCAAGCGACGTCCTGCTCGCTGTGAGCGGAGACGTGCAGTTGCACGGAGCCACGGCCCGGCCGATCGCCGACACGCTCGGCGAGCGAAAGGTGGCATCTTGGCTCGTTCCCGACGAGAACGACGCCGCCCTCGAGGAGACGATGCCCGGTGTCTTCGGACCGGTCGCAATGATTGGCAAAGGCCAGAAGTGCGTGCGCAACGCCGCGCCGCTGAGGCCCCAAGCTCCTCGGCCGCGCCGTCGGCCTCCTTGGCCTTTGCGCCCCTAAGAGCGTTGCGGGCGGTGCTCGAAGTCTCGGACTGCGAGGACGCCGTGGTTCCGTAAGTGATCACCCCGGCCACCAACTCCTGGCACCTCCGCCACTTCGGCCCGCGGTCTAACGCTCCGAGCCAAGAAGATTTCATCGGAGGAGCGCCTGGATCCAGGGGCTGAATGAGCGTGTGGACCTCATATCACCTGACCGCGGCGCAGCCTTCCACCGCACAATGAACTAGGGCCTCCGGGAAGCATCTAACATCAAAGGTGTGGTCGTCAAACGGGCCTGCGACCAGTTCCTTGGGTTTCAGTAATATGAGAACGTCGAGTACAACTAGGTGAGACCTGGCTATAAGATCGAGTAAGCCCGAGCCTAAATAATTGCTTCTTACTATAGTCAAGCGTATGGTCAGCTGTTGTATGAATAAACCTGATTTTGGCCTTTTGTAACCCGCAGTCCGTAAATACTTACGGCCGCCCTTATGACCTCAGAGATTAGCCGTACACTCGGCATTCGAGCGTCAACATTTTCTCCTGACTTCTTCGACCTGAACTGAAAAGCAATGAGTTCTTTCTTCAGAAACTTTTGTGGAGCTGGCGTAGGCAAACCCTGGGACTCGAGTGAAGCAGTTCTTTTGCGTAGCGCGAGCCAGACTTGCGTGGCAATCCACGCGTCGAGTTTGGTCAATTCCTCTACATCATTGATTAGCGGGAAAAAGGACATAACACCCTGAAAAGACATCGGCGGGATCGGCCCTCTGGATAACTTTCGAAGATCCTTCTCGTTTAGGGCTCCGTAAAGGTAGCGTCGCAGTTGCCAGATGAGAGCGACGTAATCGCTATCCGTCACCAGTAATCGTGTCGGGTCCTGTGTTTTTGCGAGAGGCTCGAGGAGAAGATTGGTGTAGATCAACGTCCCGATTCGACGCTTTATTTTTGCAACAACAGCCTGTTTCATGCGCGTCTCGCGCAAGGAGAGAGAGTGGCCTAGGAAGTCAATTGTCTTGGTGAATTCCATCTCGACATACTTTGTTTCATCTTGAACTAAAAGGCGCACGCCGCGACTCTTCTCCGGATTGAGGTTTGAACCAATCCCTTGAGCCGCTTCATGTAAAATGTCTACTGCCGCTCCAATTCGCCCATAGTCGGCGCTCCAAATGAGAGTGTCGTCGGCGTACCTTACGAACCCAACTCCAAGTCTTTCAAGCCGCCGATCCAGCTCTGACGCGGCAAGGTTCGCCAAAAGTAAACTTATTGAGGTCCCTTGAGGTAACCCTCGAGGGCGAGGTTTCTTCGGCTCGTCCTTTTGAAGAATTGACAAGTACGGCTCGGGAGCAAGCAAAAAAGACTCGAGGACTTTACGTTCAAGAGGAGTAATAATTAACTCGAGGCGCTCGATTGTCTCGAATAGGTGATCGTGGGAAATCGAGTCAAAAAAAGAACTGAAGTCGTACTCGGCAATAAATAATCGATGTTCTCGTCGAAATTCGGTTTGAATGTAACTGATGGCATCGTGAGCATTAAGATCAGATCTATACGCATAAGCGCGAGCACTCAGTTTTGATAGGTTTTTTCTAGTCAGCGATCGCATTAAGCGATTTGAAACAGCCTCATCCGCTATCTGAAAAGTGTTGATAGTGCGGAAATTTGACACGCCTTTTGGAACTTTGAATCCTGCAGGCGGCCTGGGAGAGTAGCTCATCTCACGAATACGCTTGCTTATTGCGTGAGCTATCTGCTTCCGGCGAGGGCGCACAACATAAGGATTAAACCCAGGGTCGAGCTGCCACGACTGGGGCTCGAGAGCGCTCAGTAGTCTTGGAGCGCCTTCGCTCCTGCGAAGTCTACGTTCATTCTCATCGTGAACGGATCTTGCCCGCAACTCGTGTTCTCTAATAAGAGCCGTTGCTCGGTCATTGATGCCGTCGTCGAGATTTCACCACATCTTGCGTCCCGTCGTTTGAACGTCGGGGCAGATCGAAAATCTACCCCGACGTGCAACACGAATCCATGCAAAATGTGCTTCACGCAGGACTCTTGCTCGCGCTCAAGTCCTCAGAGTTGCGGGAAAATGTTAACCGTTTCCCGTTCCAGAAACGGACCCGTGTCTACGCCCCTCTTGAGGCCTGTGCCTGACGCTACTGCAAGCCCGTGGACTCCGCCAGTGCCTTCGTTACTAGATCGCCAAGCGGTCTCGGCTGTCGCCGAGGATTCAAGCGGCGACTGCCTACGGCCTGGCTCGCGGGGCGAACCGGACGTTGTTGACAGATGCGCCGGATGGTCAGGTTGTTGACGAGAAATTGTGTCGCGCTCGGCAAAGTACACCATTTCCGATGGCGTACTTTGCTTCGAGGCGGGCTGTAATGTGCCAGGGGTTGACGAAGTCAAGACGTGTCGTGGGAGGCGCGGATCGCCTGCGTAGGGGCCCACACCTTAAAAAAACACGTGGTCGAGACGAAACTGGTTTCGCAACTTTTTGTTTTGAGGGGCCAGATCCGCGAGTGAACAGGGGGCGTCGGCGCGTGCCGCCGCGTGCCCGCACTGGGTAGGCTGGAGCGCTTCGTCGTGAGTGGAGCGGTCGCGGAGGAATCATGGGCAAGAAGCGCAACCAGGGACGATCCGGAGGCGGTCAGGGCGGGTCCGGCGGTCAGGGCGGCGGCCGCACGGCCGAGACCGCGCTGATGGTGCGGTTCCGCAGCTGGTACCGCTCGCACCTCGCCGAGGTCGGCCTGCAGCACGAGCACCTCGAGGCCGACGAGGCCGTCGAGGTGCTGACCGACCTCTTCGCGATGACCCGGGACCTGCGTCCGCGCGGCTCCTTCGCCCAGCCCGACGCCGAGCTGCTCGAGGCCGTCTTCGACCAGATCGAGGCCGACCTGTCGGGGGAGGAGAGCGAGGCCGACCTCGACGACACCCTCTTCACCGTCGCCGAGGTCGTCGAGCACTTCCTCGACTTCCTCACCGACGAGGACCTCTGGACCGGCACCGACGAGGAGCTGGACGAGTGCCAGGCCGTCCTCGACGAGGTCCTCGACCTCGCCGGCTCGTTCGTCGAGGCCGTGCTCGACGACCTCGCGGAGCTCGACGAGGTCCCGGCCGAGGAGCAGCTCTCCGCCGTCCGCGCCACCGCTCTCGTGCACGCCGCCGACGTCGTGGTCGAGCACCTCGCCGCCGCCGACGGCGCGACCCTCACCGAGCGCGCCGCCCGCGAGATCGCGGTCGAGGCGGGCATCTCCTCCGCGGGATCGACTCCGAGCGACGACTCCGTCCGCATCCCGGTCTCGGCCTGGTGGGACGCGCTGGTCGGCTCGGCCGTGCTCGAGCAGGAGGGGTCCGCCGCCGGCCTCGGCGAGGCGGCCGTGCTCTGGCGCAGCTCCGACGCGCACGAGGCCGCCGCCGAGCGCATCGCCTACGTCGCCCGCTTCCTCGAGCAGTGGATCCTCAGCGCCCAGACCGCGCTGACGGCCGCCGACACCGAGGACGGCGCCTTCTCCCCGGAGGAGCGCGCGGTCACCACCACCGACGCCGTGCTGGTCCGCATCGCCGTCGCCTGCCAGGCCGAGATCCACCCGGGCCTGGTCGTCGGCGAGCTGGTCGACGAGCTGGCCGCCGACTCCGGAGTCTCGCTCGACGAGGCCCTCGACGAGCGCGAGCGCATGGTCGGGACGGCCGAGCGGATGCTCGACGACACCGCCGAGCTCGGCCTGCTGCTGCACTCGCCCGAGTTCGGCTACGCGGTGCCGGAGGGCCTGGCGCCCGTCCTCGCCTCCGTCGTCCGCGCGACGGTCGTCCTCCTCGGCGAGCGCGAGGCCACCCGCCTCGAGATCGTCGACGAGGCGACCCAGGACACGGCGACCGCCTACGCCCTCCACGTCGCCCTGCTCGGGACCAAGCCCGTCGTCTGGCGGCGTCTCGAGCTCTCCTCCGAGTCGTCGCTGCGCGATCTGCACCTCGCGCTCCAGCTCTCGCTGGGCTGGACCGACGCACAGCCGCACTACTTCAGCGTGGGCGTGCCCGACGAGGAGCAGGCTCCGATCGGCTCGCCGTCCGACGCGGAGGAGTTCGGCGCCGACCTCGTGGACGAGGCGGGCGTCGCGCTCGCCGAGGTCCTCGAGCAGGAGCAGGACGAGCTCTTCTACGTCTACGACCTCGAGGACGAGTGGCGCCACGTGATCCGCCTGGAGGCGATCGCGCCGCTGTCGACGGCTCTGCCGCGCTGCACCGGCGCGCGCGGCGCGGCTCCGCTCGACGTGCCGGGAGGCCCCGCGGCCTGGGCCGACACGGTACGAGCGGCGACGGACCCGTCCTCGGCCGACCACGCCGAGGCGCTCGAGGCTCTCGGCCTCGCCGCCGGCGCCTCGTTCGACCCGGCCGCGGTCGATGTCGACGGCATCAACCGCTCGCTCGGACTCCTGCGCTCCGCCGTCTGACGCCCCGCAGGACCGCCTCGCCGGAGGAGGTCCCCGCTCCCGCTCACCGCGGGCGGCGGGGGCCTCCTCCGGTGGCGCACGTCACGGGGTGAGCAGCAGCTTGCCGATGTGGCCGGAGGAGCGCATCACGTCGTGCGCCCGCTCGGCCTCGGCGAGGGGGACCACCTCGTCCACCACCGGGCGCACCGTCCCGGCGGCGACCAGCGGCCAGACCTCCGCGCGCACCTGCGCCACGATCGCGCGCCGCTCCTCCAGCGGCCGGGCGCGGAGGGTCGTGGCGTGCACCGCGCCGCGCTTGCGCATCAGCACCCCGAGGTCGAGCGACCCGAGCGCGCCGGACTGGTTGCCGATGAACACCACGCGTCCGCCCACGGCCAGCGCCTCGAGGTCGCGGGCCAGGTAGTCGCCGCCGACGGGGTCGAGGATCACGTCGACGCCGCGCCCGCCGGTCGCCTCGCGGACCCGCTCGACGAAGTCCTCCTCGCGGTAGTCGATCAGGACGTCGGCGCCGAGCGCGCGGCACGCCTCGAGCTTGCGGGGGCTGCCGGCCGTGACGGCGACGCGGGCTCCGAGGGCGACGGCGATCTGGATGCCCGTGGTCCCGATCCCGCTCCCGCCGCCGTGGAGGAGGACGGTGTCGCCGGACCCGAGCCCGGCCACCATCACGAGGTTCGACCAGACGGTGGACGTCGTCTCCGGGAGGGCGGCGGCCGAGACGAGGCCGATCCCGTCCGGGACCGGCAGCACCAGGCCCGCGTCGACCGCGACGTACTCGGCGTAGCCGCCGCCGGAGAGCAGCGCGCAGACCTCGTCGCCCTCCGCGAACCCGGTCGCGTCCTCGCCGAGCGCGACGACCGTGCCGGACACCTCCATCCCGAGGATCTCGGAGGCGCCGGGCGGCGGCGGGTAGACCCCGCCGCGCTGGCCGAGGTCGGCGCGGTTCACGCCGGCGGCCGCGACGCGCACGAGGACCTCGCCCGGTCCGGGGGAGGGGGTCGGCACCTCCTCCAGCACGAGTCGGGAGTCGGGGCCGGGGTTCTCGATGCGGATCGCCTGCATGAGGGGGATGCTACGCCGCCTCCGCGCCTGCCTCCGTTCCTGTACCCCCGGCGTGCGATCTGCAGGGGATCCGGAGGTCGCCTCGCGGTTCAGGCGGAGGAGAACGCTCTCCCGCCCGCATCCCCTGCGAACCGCACCGTCCCCTGCAGATCGCCCGTACCCTGCAGATCGCCCGGCTAGCCCTGCTCCGCCAGGAACGCCAGCACCGCGTCCTTGAAGCCCCGCGCGGGCACGGTGC